>NZ_JAMPKG010000036.1:0-53812 GCF_039962015.1 Trichocoleus sp. AS-A1
GTATTTCATTAGCTTTACTTATGAATTACCAGGGGTGAGCGTAGAAGACAGGTGAGCGAGCGCATAATTTCAGACCTCATATTACCCCAGCGACGACTTTTGCAAGAGGTCTACTACTTTGGAAAGAACATTATAAGATTTGTTTCAAATAATATAGTTAAAGGAAAACCGTTTAGAGCGAGCTTATGCAGATTGTAGATAGAGAAGAAAGTTTGAGCTACAAACATTACAGCAGCGAATGGAAATGGGGTTTTACCCCTAGCGCTGAGATTTGGAATGGTCGTTTGGCAATGGTGGGCATTGTGATTGCTGTCCTTATTGATTTAGTTAGCAATCAGGGAGTCCTGCACTTTTGGGGAATCCTATAAGCAAGGCGATCTCTTGCTAATTTCTCTTACCGTTACCCGCCTTTAAATCTGACTTTCTTTTTTTTACAAAGTTGCGTTTGAAATTTAAATAATGCAAATTTCGCAAGATAAAACAGAACAACAATACACGGAAGCTGCTATTAACATAGAACAAGGCTTCACCCCAAATTCTGAAATTTGGAATGGTCGCTTTGCCATGCTCGGTTTTGTATCCATCCTCACTATAGAGGCATTAAGTGGGCAAGGCATCGTTCATTTCTGGGGCGATATCCTCAGCAATCTTTGGTAATTGTTCTAATCAATTAAACTCATTGAAATCTAAATTTGGAGCATCATTATGACATCTGAACAACCAAAAAATCCCAATCAAACTGACGCTGTGCAACACGATAGCGAAACCCCTTTTGCAAAGAAACCTTCTGTTCTATTTATCCTTAGCACTTCAATAGGAGTTATCACCATTCTCACGGTGGTTATAAGTGTTTATCGCGGAGTTGCTGGTTTCTAGTTCTACTCAATAGAAGTTCTAAAGGCTGGCATTTTCTGAAGGAAGTGTCAGCCTTTAGATATTTCTAAAAAATTAAGTCACTCAACTTAAGGTTGCTAACGCAAGGTAGTGATATTAAATCGGGCTAAACACTTTCTCACCAAAACTCTAAAATGTAGTGCGCGATCGCTTATCGCTGAGTCACCAACATCTTCATCCCATGTTTTGGGCGGAGTGTTAACGAGGGTTGCAGCACCACCGGATACTCTGGTTGTAGCGTCAGGCGAAACTTTTGCGCGATCGCTGCCAGTAGTAAACTTGCCTCCATCATCGCAAATGCCTTGCCAATGCAGATTCGCGACCCGCCACCAAAGGGAAAATAGGCAAAGGTAGGCAACTTCTTGATGAAATTATCTGCCCAACGATCCGGGTTAAAAACTTCTGGATTTTCAAAGAAGCGAGGATCTCGGTGCATCGCCCACTGATTGATAAACACAGTTGTACCCGCTTTGACCTCATACCCCCCCAGAACGCAGTCTTCTACGGCACGTCGGCTCATTCCCCACACTGGCGGATACAGTCGCATTGATTCCAACACCACTCGCTCTGTATAAGGCAACTGACGTAAATCGGCAACCGTGGGTGCGCGATCGCCCAACACTGTCTTTAATTCTTCTTGCAATTTCGCTTCTACTTCTGGGTGTTGTGCAAGTAGAAACCATGTCCATGTCATGGCGTTAGCAGTCGTTTCATGACCCGCCAAAAAGAGAGTCATTGCCTCATCTCGCACTTGGCGATCGCTCATCCCAGTTCCATCAGATTCATCCCGCACTTGAAGCAATAAAGAGAGTAAATCGCCTGTGTCCTTACCGCTAGCTCGCCGCTCGTTAATAATGCGATAGACAATCGCATCCAATTTTTCAATTGCTCGTTGGTAGCGTAAGTTACTAGGAGTAGGCACCCAACCAGGAAGGAAATATTGATTAGCAAGATTGGAATTAAAATCCATCACTGCATTTAGCGCCGCCTGCACTCCTTCCGCTTCATCTTTAATATCAACATCAAACAGTGTTTTTGACACAATTTCTTCGGTCAGCAACATCATATCTTGATGAATATCGCGGATTTCGCCATCGCGCCATTGGTCAATTAATTGCTCAGTATAGTCAACCATTACCTTCCCATAGGCGACAATTCGTTCCTGATGAAAAGCTGGTTGAACCAGGCGGCGTTGACGCTGCCAAAAGTCCCCTTCACTGGTTAATAAGCCATTGCCTACAACGCGCAATCCGCGTCGGTATACGCTACTTTTCACAAAGTTTGGGTATTGAGTAACCAACACTTGCTCGATCAAGTCAGGATGGTTGACTAAAAAAGCTGGAAATGGCCCAAACTTCCAGCAAACAAGATCGCCATACTCTCTAGCACATTTGCTAAGGAACTTAAGCGGGTCGCGGTTTATCTCTGGAAGATTACCCACAAGGAAATGAGCTTTAGGGCCAGGTGGTAAACGTACTGCGGGCATAAACAACTCGGTTAAAAATGCTTTTGTGAATAATCAAATGGTTTTATGGCTGCTCATGCCGAAAGGTAGCTATTATCTCGGTTTTGTTGAGTTCTAGCTGTAAAAAAACACTTTCAAGCCTTACCCGACAGAACAGCGACGATTACAGCGAGCGCTACTTTTTCTTAAAGAGCGCCTATCTAAATTTTAACCAAAACAAATTTGTCCCAAGTCAAATGGCACTTGCATCGAACGCGAACATCCTGGGGACGCGCTTTGCGATCGCTTCTGCCATCCCTCGTCTGCAAAAGTGCAGGTCAGCACAAGCGTAAGCAATAGTAATTAACCAAAGCAACCTAATTAAGGTAAGACTTTGGGACGGAATAATAAATAAAATTTAGCCCTTACACCGAAAGGGCTAAAGTTAACTATCGACAGGTTTTTTTGTGGGAAAACAAACTTAAATTAATGAACATCAATAATGGGTTGAAGAAGAAGCGCGATCGCTCCAACACTGACAAAAGACAAAGTTACCCAAAAGAAAATTCGCATTCTATTTTCCTACCTTGATTTAATTTCTGATGCTTTATACAGTTCAATTTACTGGGATCGTAGTTAAGAGTTACGATTTGCCTAATCCATCTAGGGACAGAGAAACGCTTCCATAAAAAGAAAGAGTTAATAGACTAGGAGCGATCGCACCTGCCACCCATTCTGCTTGCTCTACCTATCTGCAATGGTTTTAAAGTGAAGTTTTGGCGCTGGTGCCGCGTGACCAATCAGCCTTATGCAATGCTAAGCAAATTAAGCGATCGCTGTAAGATGGGGCGAGACGCTGTGTGACGAGAAATGGCTGCCAAAGACTTATTCCATAACGCTGTAAAACAGGCACTCCTAAAGGAGCAGTGGACGATTACGGCTGATCCTCTGACAATTAAAATTGAGGGCGTGAAGTTTGAGATTGATTTGGCGGCAGAAAAGGTCTTTGCAGCTGAGAAGGCAGGGCGAAAAATCGCAGTTGAAGTTAAAAGCTTTCTGAACAACTCTGTCATTAATGACTTTCATGTAGCTTTGGGGCAATTTTTGAACTATCGGCTTGCCCTACAAATGCGTGAACCAGACAGGACGCTGTATTTAGCGATACCGTTTGATACATTTGATTCCTTCTTTCAAGAGCGGTTTGTTCAAGAAGCGGTCAAGATTTATCAACTAAAGCTCGTCGTTTACGATCCAAGCAAGGAGGTAGTTATCGAATGGAAAGATTAGAACACTACCGCGAATGCGTCCGTAAACTGTTAACTGAACAGGCGACGCTAGAAGAGCGTAATCCAGACATTGAGTGCCAGCTTGTTTTTGATGCGGAACATGACCACTATCAGTTGCTGGATGTTGGTTGGGAAGGACTGAAGCGGATCTACAACTGTTTCATCCATTTGGACATTAATGATGGCAAGATTTGGATTCAGCGCAATATGACTGAGGTGGACATTGCGCGGGAATTAGTAAAGATGGGGGTGCCGAAGGAGGATATTGTCCTGGGGTTACATCCGCCGTATAAGCGTCCGTACACAGGGTATGGGGTCGCTTAATCGCTCCTGCCACCCATCCTCTACAAAAGTGCTTGCTCTACCAATCTGGACAAAATCTGGATAGAGTCAGGCTAGCGACTGCTCTTGGTTGCAATGGTTTCAAGGTGAAATTTTGACAGCGATCGCAGCGTGACTAATCAGAGGTTGTGGTGGGCAGCGATCGCCCTGCTAGCTGCTACAACTGGCTAGAAGGTTAATTGAAGCACCAGTAACCTCCTAATAGACGCGTTTACCTTTACGGGTGAATACTACATCTTATTTAACCTCATGTACTATAAAATAGAAGTTAAGGCTAGTACACTTAATAGACTCGGTAAACCAAAATATGCCTTCTTTACAAGATTTTTCCTTAATCCACACTAATGTTCAGAAATACAAAAAAGATTTTAAATTAGAGTCTGATTCCTCAGCTTTCTCATACTTTGTTTTAAATTTGCTTCTAGGATTACAGGACGACGAAATTGAAGATGCAATAACGGATAATAATCTTTTAAGAGAAATTGGTAAAGGCAGTGGTCATGATAGAGGGATTGATGCTGTTCATATAGATTATGAAGATGTGAGTGAAAAGCCTAAAATATATCTTTTTAACTTTAAATACACAAGTCAGTTCCAAAAAACAAAAAACAACCTGCCATCAGTTGAGATAGACAAGATAACTGGCTTCATCACCGATCTATTTTTACAGGAAGAATCCATTAAGGATACAGTTAATCAAGCTTTATATAGTAGAGTAGGGGAAATATGGAAAATTCTTGATGATGTTAATCCTAGTTTTGCGGTATATATGTATGCGAACTATTATCTTGGACTTGAAAAGTTAGAAAAAGAGAGGTTTGAAAGGGCTATCGGTAGACATTCAAACTTTGAAGTAAAATACTATCTAATTGAGGATTTGATAAATCTCATACAAAGAAAGAGTAGGAGAAAAATTAACGCTAAATTGAGAGCTATTAATAAAAACATTTTTGAAAAATCTGACGGCGATGTTAGAGCTTTGATAGTTAATGTTGATGCAAGGGATATTATACGTATTGTGCTTAATGACGAGTCCGTAAGGAATGATGTAAATCTTACTAATTATTCTGATTTAAAGAAGTACAGTCTTCTTGAAGACGCTTTTGAAGATAATGTAAGAGTTTATTTGAAGCAGAGATCCAAGATAAATAGAAATATAAAGAGAACAGCTTTATCAGATGAAAATCGTAGATTCTTCTACTTTAATAACGGAATCACTATTACTTGTGATAGATTTGAGTACCCTACAACTATACGTTCGCCAATAATTGAGCTTGAAAATATTCAAATTGTGAATGGAAGTCAGACAATTCATGCCCTTCATGAAGCTTTTTTGGAAGATTCAAGTAAGTTTGAGGACATTGAAATTCTATGCCGTATATATGAAACAAAAAATACAGTATTGAGTACGAGTATTGCAGAATATACTAATAGCCAAAACCCGGTTAAAAGTCGAGACGTTCGCTCAATAGATTTTATCCAACAGAAGTTGGAACAAGAGTTTCTTGCGAAAGGTTTATACTACGAGCGCAAAAAAAATCAGTATGCAGATAAGGACAAAAATCTTAGACTTGATGCGGAAAAATCCGGTCAAGTTATAATGGCTTTTTACAAGGAAATGCCTAGAGAAGCGAAGAATCGGAAGAAGTTCATTTTCGGTGAGAGATATGATGAAATTTTCAGCGATGAAATTACTGCTGACAAAGTGCTGTTACCGTACAAATTATTTGAAAGAATAGAAGAAGAAAAGACTAATCTTAAAAAAGACTTGTCTTCGTCTGAAGATAATTTTGTTTTATATTCTTCGTACTACATCCTATACATAATCGCAAACTTAGCCCAGAAAAGTTCTATTAGTCTTGAATTTAGTAAAATTGATGAAATTTGGGAATTATATCCCCAGGTTATTGAAATTCTTAAAAAAGTTATAGAAATTGAACAAAGAAATTTGGGTCACAAAGATAAATTTTCATATGCAGCTTTCTTCAATACAGATAAGCCTAAAAAGATTTTTGAGCAACATTCCTGGTAAATAGATCCAGGGGTAGTGCGATCGCCTAGCGCCTATCGGTTAGGTTAAAGCACGAATTTTCCTCTGTCAGCTAGCATTTTTCTACTTAAACCCAATCAGCAATCAGCACTTAAGGAAGCAAGTCCAGCACAGATAAACGGCTGACTATTTGCCCTGCGATCGCAACAGGCACTTCATCAGACAGTTGATAATCTTGACGATGCTGATAGATGGATTCGGATGTCACAACAGGGTCGGTATAGACCTCAATCTGCTTTTCTGGGAGGTTGATAATCCAGTAAATCGGAATCCCAGCACGGGCATAGAGACGCTGTTTTGAGGTGCGTTCGCGAAGCGTGTCCCCAGGACATTCGCGCTCTAGGGTAGAATCGGCAACTTCAATAATCAGAGCGATGTCAGAGGCACCGGGATGACGATCGAGATAATCGCGGGTACTTCCCCGAACGACCACCACATCCGGTTCTGGCTCACTATCGGCTAGGGTGATAGGTTCTTGAGTATCGACGTACCAGCCTTCTGGAATGACCGCTTCTAAGGCATTTAGAGTAAGTTTTGTGGTCGCACGATGGGGCGGATTTTTCGGCATTTTGTAGACCAACCATCCATCCAGCAGCTCTACCGGATCGTCGTCGCTTAGGATGCCAAGACGAATCATCTGGTGATACTGCTCAACACTCAAACGCCACACGGGTTCTGTTGGTACTGCCGCAATGGTTTGGGTATTTAGTGTATCAGATGGTATGGATGTGGACACTGGGTATGTGAGTTGAGCGCATTTACTGGCAATCGTAGCACTTGTGAAATTGCCTTTGTATGCGGAGAATGGGGCTGCTTAGGCGAATGCGCGATCGCACCTATCAGAGTCAGTTATGCCATTGAATCGGATGCCAAAACTATCTGGATGCCGACAATGAATCATGTGGTTGGAAGTCAGGATCGTCAAAGTAGTATTGTCCCTTAGCTTTCGCGATCCGTTCAAACAGTTGCGGAATTCCATTGGCAATCACCTTTACGTCTTCGGTTGTGAATGCCCAAACTTCTCGCCCAAAAATTGGATCGGTTCCTTCACAAACGAGTTTGCCTACAATGACCCACCATTCCCAAAGGCGATTTCTACTGTTGAGGCGGCGTACATAACCGTAGGCAATGCAGCGATCGCCCTCAATATCCATGAAACCAGTGAACTGATCGCCCTCAATATCGATAAAAGCAGTGAACTGTTTGGAAGTACCTTTCAACTCGTGATAAGTATAGTCCTGTAATGCCCGAATGTGCCAAGGATATTTGCTTTGACCAACGATTGTGCCACCGTCGAAATGGCTGTGGAGTTGAATCAGTTCCTTTGGCATTTCAGGTTGGCCTTGAGGCTGTGACCAATCAATCGGCAATCGCACGCCAGGTTTTTGCTTTAGCGTGTTTAGGAACTTGAGAAATCGATTTTGCTCCCGTACTGCCCAGCCGATTTCCGGTTGGAGATAACCATCTTGTTGTCGAACTCCAATAAAGCCTGCAACCACTTCTAAATCACCTTCTCCTTGAGGGGTAACGAGTGCGATTGGTGCTTTAGAGAGTCCCGTGGGTAATACTGTTGGTGAGATTCCGTCCTCGACCGTGAGTTCTGCACGAGGGATATCTAAAATCGGATTCTTGTCTGTAGGAGCATGAGTGACGGAATGATTAATGTAGGGAAATAGATCGGCTAACCATCCTGTAATCACCTCTCCACCGTATATCTCCTTTGGTTTGTAAATGTGCTGCCAAAATTTCAATGGAGGTCTACCAGCAACGGTGTCAATCAAAGCATCACAAATTGGCAACAGCCGTTGTGTCCACCAACCCAGATCGTAAGCAGCGATCGCTTCAACCCGGTGTCGGATACTGCGCCAGTCGGCTTCTGTTCCGCGCACTGTAATCCCAGGAATGCCGCAAATGGCATAGAGCATATAATCAAAATACTGCTGCAACGCATCCATCATCACCACCTGACTTGCAGTTTGGATGATGGATGTAGTGGTGCTGAAGTTGCACACCATGAGTGAGTGAATATCGGGCTGAACATTGTGACGAATGCGTTCTGACCATTGTTCAATCACTTCAGCCCAGTCACTCGGTTGAGCGAGTTTTTGAGTCTCAACCTTTAACTCCAGCTTGCCTGAATGACCCACAAAACGCGATCGCAACTCTTCGGCATGATTGTTGATGTGTTGTGCAAACCCTTGGGCAATCGTCAGCCAAATTGCATCTGGAGTCAGCAACAGCGGTCGATGTTCGCTGTGGGCAATATGAACAGCAGTGACTAGAGGATGATTCCCTGATTCCTGAATGACTTCAAATGAGTTACTGTGGCTGAATGCCAATAATGGAGAACCTAATCGCTCCTCAAATTTACTCCAAGCCTCGCTCACAGGAATGATATCTCGACATACCTGGACATCATCAACAAGAAAACTAATTTCTCCGTCCGATTGATGCAAAATCGACGCTACGGTTTCCATAAAAATTTCTGGTGGTGAGTAAATAGGATGGAGGCTAAGCCTACTTACAAGGGAGTGGCATCCTTCAAGAATATATCTTCCGAATCAAGGAACTAATCGTGTCTTTCTCTATGGTGTCAAGATGGTGTCAAGGTCAGATGCGATCGCCTATCGGTTAGGTGAAAGCACGAAACTCAGCCTAATCCGATTGATGCCCTAACGGTAATGCCAACAAGTGGCGTTTGAGGTCACAGCACCTACCAAGACTGCCGGATTTAGCGTTAGATTTCGTTTTAGCTAAATCCAACTGACAAGGTGAAAGTATATCGGTTATTTAATTAGGGCTGCTCACAAACGGTTTTTCAGAATGTAAAAAATGTTTTGCACTGAGCAGTATCGTACCGATTACTGATGGATTGTACCATCAGGCATCGTGACCTCTTCTAAGCGTGCTTCGCTCAAATCGGTTTCAATTACAGCCGCATTGGTCAAATTTGTCTTCAGCAAAACTGCCCCAGCTACATTTGCTTTGAGCAGAATCGCTCCTGTTAAAATTGCGCCAAACAGAATGGTTTCGCAGAGATTTGCGTACCTTAAATTAGTTTGACTCAGGTTCGCTCCACCTAATACGGCTCGGTTTAGATTTACCTTTTTCAAATTGGCTCCCGTAAGATTGGCTCCGCTGAGATTTGCTCCCGCTAAATTCGCTCCCTCCAGGTTGGCTCCCGTTAAATCTGCATCCTTCAAGTTCGCCCTCATCAAGTGTGCTTGTTGGAGGTCTACTCCACGCAGATTTGCACCCCTGAGGTTGATCATGCCTAGATTAGCTTGGCTGAACTTCGCTCCATCTAGACAAGCAAAGGTGAGTTTTTCTCGGTATAGATTCGCTTGCCGAAAGTCTCTTTGTCCTGCTGCATACTTGCTTTTGAGTGTCTCACCATTCATATTCACTACTTCTTCCTAGGTAACACTTAACAATCTTGTTCTTTCCCTATCGAATGTTAATGTCGTGCAATAAGTTCCCTAGTTGTTTTTTGCGGGACTCCCAGAAAGCCGTTTTTCAACCACGCAAAGCAAGACAGCAAGCTCATGCTATTTTCTCTCCCTGTAGTATTTAGTAAATCTTTCATTTTACTTTTACATCTAATTTAGGGAATAAATCGTGAAGATTCTGTGTTGATGCTGAACCAAAAATTTTTAAATTGGACATTAAACTTTAAAAAGTTGTTACTTTTTAATAAAAAAACGGCTTAGTCTGCATTTATTTACAGATGAATTGTAACAAAATTTATTATATCTGTTTTTTTTTAGGGCACGGTACTGCTGGAACCCTGTGAAAATTCACCATCAGCCGCTATAAAGAGTTATGTTTATTTCTCTGAGTTTGCTTAATAAAAAACTATAAAAATCATTAGCCAAAATATAATAATTTTGGGTTTAAATTAAAGATTTACACAATTCGCTTAGGCACGGGTTTTGTGAAGATGCGTTCGTGCAGCGTGCCGGAGGCATATTGCCAATACTTCCCGCCAATACTTCCCGCCGTGCCAGCCTAAAGCCGGTTATGACAGGATTGGGACTAGCAACAGACTGCTGTTAAACGGAGATTGATACATGACAGAAAGTAGTCATCAGCCCTCGCAGGGGGGGCGTTTTGAGCCGCCGTATGACGGGCACGCCGACCACTTGGAGACACCCATTGAACCCATTGAACCCGTTGAAGTTCAGGTGGAAGACGATCGCACTGGGATGACGGTCGTGACCCTGAAACGGGCGTTTGCAGATAACCTGTATTACCTGCTGGCAAAAGATGAGTATTGGGCGACGCCCCATGATTACTACATGGCTCTCGCTTATACTGTGCGCGATCGCTTGCTGCACCGATGGATTAACACCAGCAGAACCTACATCGACAAAGATGTCAAAGCCGTATATTACCTATCGGCAGAGTTCTTGATGGGTCGTCAGTTGGACAATAACCTACTCAATTTAGGTTTGTACGAACGGGCACGCCAAGCTCTCCACGAGTCCGGACTCGACATCAACGACCTCAAAGTATTAGAATCAGAACCCGGACTCGGCAATGGGGGTTTAGGACGTCTGGCGGCTTGTTTTCTCGACTCCCTCGCCACCTTAGAAATTCCGGCAGTTGGCTACGGCATTCGCTACGAATTCGGGATCTTTGATCAATGGATTCAGGATGGCGCTCAAGTCGAACACCCCGACAAATGGCTCCGGTTTGGCAACCCTTGGGAAGTTCGCCGCTCAGAATTAACCGTTGAAGTGAAGTTCGGCGGCTATACAGAAGCTTACAGCGATGGACAAGGTCGTTATCGAGTGCGTTGGATTCCCGATCGGAAAATCTTAGGGACGCCCTACGATACACCCGTATCTGGGTACAACAACAATACAGTGAATACGCTGCGTCTCTGGCGGGCGGGGGCTTCTGAAGAGTTCGACTTCCAGGTTTTCGACAGCGGTGATTATGCCGGTGCCGTTACCAACAAGATATTTTCTGAAAATATCTCAAAAGTTCTCTATCCCAACGACAACACCTCTCAGGGTCGGCAACTGCGCCTAGAACAGCAGTATTTCTTCGTCAGTTGTTCTCTCCGAGACATTATCAATTCGCATCAGCGCATTCACCGGACTTTCGATCGGTTCTACGACAAAGTCGCTATCCAGCTCAACGACACGCACCCATCGATTGGGGTTGCCGAACTGATGCGGTTGCTGGTGGATGAGTACGAATTAGGCTGGAACCGAGCTTGGTACATCACTCGGCGCGTCTTCGCCTACACGAACCATACACTGCTCTCTGAGGCTCTAGAACGCTGGCCTGTGAGCTTGTTTGAGCATCTGTTGCCTCGGCACTTAGAGATTATCTATGAAATTAACCGTCACTTTCTCGATGAGGTACGTGCCAAGTATCCGGGAGATGAGGCGCGGATCGGGAGATTGTCAATTATTGAGGAAGGTGCCCAGAAGTACGTCCGCATGGCGCATTTAGCTTGCGTGGGCAGCCATTCCATCAATGGGGTAGCAGCACTGCATACCGATTTGCTCAAAGCGGATGTCTTGCGAGATTTCTACGAATTGTGGCCCGAAAAGTTTAATAACAAAACGAACGGGGTGACACCGCGCCGGTGGTTGTTGCTGAGCAATCCCCATCTGTCTGAGCTGATTACTGAGAAAATTGGCAATGATTGGGTAACACAACTCGATCAATTCAAGCAGCTAGAAGCGTTTGTTGATGATGCTGAGTTTTGTTCTCGCTTCTCGTCGATTAAGCGCAAAAATAAGCAATCCTTGGCAGAGTA
Organism: Trichocoleus sp. AS-A1; assembly: GCF_039962015.1. NCBI lineage: Bacteria > Bacillati > Cyanobacteriota > Cyanophyceae > Leptolyngbyales > Trichocoleusaceae > Trichocoleus > Trichocoleus sp. AS-A1. Next base: position 11,793 of record NZ_JAMPKG010000036.1, read on the forward strand.
CATTCTGCTCTACAACGACATTGAAGTAAATCCAGATTCTCTGTTTGATATTCAGGTGAAGCGGATTCACGAGTACAAGCGTCAGCTGTTGAATGTGCTGTACATTATTACGCTGTACAACCGGATCAAAAAAGATCCCAATGTTGATATCTTGCCCCGGACTTTTATTTTTGCAGGCAAGTCCGCTCCTGGCTACTACATTGCCAAACTGGTCATTCAGTTGATTAATTCGGTGGCGAAAGTCGTCAATAATGACCCGGATGTGCGCGATCGCATTAAGGTCGTTTTCTTGGCAAATTTCTCGGTTTCTCTCGGTCAGCGAGTTTATCCAGCCGCCGATCTTTCCGAGCAAATCTCCACGGCGGGCAAAGAAGCTTCCGGGACGGGCAACATGAAGTTCGCCATGAATGGGGCGCTTACCATCGGAACGCTGGACGGTGCCAACATCGAGATCCGCCAAGAAGTCGGGCCTGAAAACTTTTTCTTATTTGGCTTGACAACTCAAGAAGTATATGCGCTGAAGGCAAGGGGATACAACCCGCGAGACTATTACCATAGCAACGCCGAACTGCGACAAACGATCGACGCGATCGCTTCCGGCTACTTCTCACCCGACAATCGCGACCTTTTCAAACCAATTGTGGAATCGTTGCTAGACAGGGATGAGTATATGCTCTTTGCCGACTACCAAGCGTATATTGACTGCCAGCAAGAAGTCAGCCGAGCTTATCGAGACGCAAAGCACTGGACTCGAATGTCAATTCTCAACGTTGCTCGCACGGGGAAATTTTCCTCAGACCGCACGATTAAGGAGTATTGCCAAGAAATTTGGAACGTCCAGCCAGTCAAGATCGACTTGAAAGAGTATCAACCGCATACAGCGGGTTTGCAGGTGAAGGTGCAAGCCAAGCGCCCTGTCCTTTAACGAGCAACTCGTAAGTAGGGGACAGCGCGACAAGACAGTCAATGCAGTTGCATCTTAATCGTTAAAATGACGACCCAGGCTGCTGAAGAAACTCTGCCTCCTGGGTCGTTGTCTCTCGACCGAGAATCTGATTGCGATGGGGAAATCGCCCAAAGCGTTCAATTACCTCGAAGTGTCGAACTGCGTAGGAAATGTAATCAATACAGTCAGGATCGTCGCCCAATTGCTGAAATAACTCCACTGACTGACGCTGATGTTCGAGATTTTCACTATGTTCAAAAGGTAAATAAAAAAAGCATCGCTGGACTGGCAGCAATTCTCGATCGAAGCCATTGGCAACTGCGTGCTGTGCCACAGACAGAGCAAGGCTGTCGGTTGCGAAAGCTTGGGCACTCCCGCGAAACAAATTGCGTGGAAATTGATCTAATAGCAGTATCAGTGCTAAACAGCTTTGGGGCGATTCCTTCCAGGAATTTAACTGACCCGCTGCGGCTAGTTCGTAGTCTCCTAAGAAGCGGGTTCGGATCTCCTCATCAAACTGCGGTTTTTTGGTAAACCAGACTTTACGGGGTTTCCCATAACCCGCCTCATCGGGTTTGCCAAACCAAAAATTCAAAATTTCATGGACTTGTGACATGAGTTTTGGCTCCAACGCCCTCAATTTCGCTCTCCCCAATCCTCCGATCTAATTCCCGCTTAAAAAAGGGGCTAAGGAGGGATCGGTTCCTGCACTGAGCCGGATTGTCAGCGCCCGGAAGCAGCGATTTGGTGATGCCGATGATAGCTAAAGATTGCATTTGGGCACCCTTGGAATAGAAGTGTTTAGCTGCGTCACTTTAACTTCCCGCTCACCCCCAGCCTGACTCATGAATTACACCGATAACCAAGAGTTGCTTCAACTGTTTATCCAGCAAGCGCCAGCAGCCGTTGCCATGTTCGACCGCAAGATGCGTTACCTGCTGTTCAGTCATCGATGGCTGACGGAGCAAAATCTTGGTGAGGATATTATCGGGCGCTCTTACTATGAAATTGAGCGTGGAGTAGCAGACCGTTGGCAGGCAATTCATCAGCGCTGTTTAGCGGGAAGCATCGAGAAGGTTGAAGAATCTTTACCCCGTACTGATGGAACTATGGAGTGGGTAAGGTGGGAAGTACAGCCGTGGCGCACTGGCACAGGTGAAATCGGCGGATTGATCGTGTCGAGAGATGCGATCGCTGAGCGCCATCCATCACAGGAACACCTACACCTGTTGGAGAAGGCGATCGCTGCTAGCAATAACGGCATCGTGATTAGCGACGCGAGCTTGCCAGACAATCCCTTGATTTATATCAATCCCAGTTTTCAGGAAATGACCGGGTACTCCGAGAGCGAAGTTTTAGGGCACAACTGCCGCTTCTTGCAAGGAATCGATACAGAGCAACCGGCGATCGCTCAATTGCGAACAGCGATCCGGGAGGGAAAAGAGTGCAATGTCACCTTGCGGAATTACCGCAAAGATGGGACGCTTTTCTGGAACGAACTGCGAGTTGCGCCAGTAAAGAATCCCCAAGGAAAACTCACAAACTTTGTGGGTGTCCAAACTGACATCACCGACCGAGTGGAAGCCCAAGAACATCTGATTCGGATTAGCAAAGCCGTTGAAAATGCGAGCGATGCCATCATCATTACGAACGCCAAAGGGCAGTCTCTGTATCACAATCCGGCGTTTGTGGAATTGTTTGAATACACCACAGACGAAATAAATGCGGCTGGGGGGCCAGCTATCCGCTACTGCGATCCGAATGTCGCTCGTGAAGTCATCAGCACCATCAAACAAGGCAACTCCTGCTGGAGTGGTGAAGTCGAGATGCGTACCCAGAGCGATCGCACTATATCGATTTTGCTTCGGGCTGATGCCATCGCCGATGACAATGGTAATGTAGTCGGGTTGATTGGGATTCACACCGACATTACCGCCCGCAAGCAGGCTGAAGCCGTTTTACGGCAGCTTCTGCGACGGGAGCAGCTCTTAGGAGCGATGCAAGAGCGTATCCGCCAATCCTTGAAGCTGGAGGATGTTCTCAACACTGCCGTGGAGGAAGTGCGGCAGTTTCTTCAGACAGACCGAACGATCTTGTACCGCTTTGAGCCGGATGGAAGTGGCACCGTCGTTGTAGAGTCCGTGAGTGCCCAGTGGTTGGCGGTGCTGGGAAGCAATATCAAAGATCCGTGCTTTGGCAAAACCTACGCTGCGGCTTATCAACAAGGTCGTATCCGTGTCATTGAAGATATCTACACGGCTCAGCTCAACCCCTGCCATATTGAATTGTTAGAGCAATTTCAGGTGCGAGCGAATCTAGTCGTACCGATTTTGCAAGGAGACCACTTGTGGGGGTTGCTAATTGCCCATCACTGTCGCTCGTCGCGGCAGTGGCAATATGAGGAAGTCGAACTGCTAGAGGCACTGAGCGTGCAAATCGCGATCGCCATTCAACAAGCCGCTTTGTTCGAGCAAGTAGAAGCGGAACTAGCGCGATCGCAAGCCGCTCAGACTGCATTGCGCGATAGCGAGGAACGTCTGCGGACTGTGGTGAAAAGTGCGCCCATCGTTCTATTTGCCTTAGACGATCGGGGTGTCATTACCTTTTCCGAAGGGAGCGGTCTGGATACTTTGGGACTGGAAGCGGGTAAGGTGGTTGGTCAATCCATCTTTGAGGTGTACCGCCGCTTCCCACAGATTCTCGAAGAGGTTCGGCAAGCGCTATCCGGCAAAGCCTTAACATCCCTGGTAAAAATGGGCAAATTGACCTTCGAGGTTCGCTATTCGCCCCTGCGAAACGCCAACAACGAAGTCATGGGCGCAATTGGCGTCGCCACCGACATCACCGAACGCATCCAAGTAGAGGAAACCCTCCGCCAAAGCGAAGTGTTGCGCCAAAGTGAAGCCAAAACTCGCGCCCTCCTCGACGCGATCCCAGATTCGATGTTTCGCATCCGTGAAGATGGCACCTTTCTAGACTTCAGAGCCGCTAAAAATGACGTTCGGGCGATCGCTCCCGCTCAAGTCATCGGTCAAACTGTGCAGGAGCTTTTGCCAACCGAGGTAGCGCAGCAAATGCTGCATTATGTAGCCAAAGCGCTGTCTGCTAACGAGATCCAAGTTTTTGAATATCAACTGCTCGCCCCCTTGAATCCCGCTTACCCAACCGGAGAGATAGGCTCTGTGCGCGATTATGAAGCTCGCGTTGTTGTCAACGGAGCGGATGAAGTGCTGGCAATCGTGCGCGATATTACCGAGCGCAAGGAGATGGAGCGACTGAAAAACGAATTTGTCTCCATCGTCAGCCATGAATTGAGGACGCCGCTCACTTCGGTGCGAGGCTCCTTGAGTTTAATTGCTGGAGGTGTGACGGGTGAAATTCCCAATGAGGCAAAGGCGCTCGTGAATATTGCTTATAAAAATACCGAGCGTCTGATTCTCCTGATTAACGACATTTTAGATATTGAAAAGATTGAATCCGGCAAAATGGATTTTCATCTCCAGCCGCTGGAACTGATGCCCCTCGTAGAGCAGGCGCTGGAGGCGAACCGGGGCTATGGCGAACAGTTTGGGGTGCAGTTGGTACTGGAGTCTGAGTTGTCCGGTGTTCAGGTGAATGTCGATCGCGATCGCCTGATGCAGGTACTAACGAATCTACTCTCCAACGCCGCCAAATTCTCTCCCCCCAATGGTACCGTCACCCTCTCCGTTTCCCGTCCAACTCAATCGCCAAATACCATCCGAGTTGCCGTTACCGACTGCGGTTGTGGGATTCCCGAAGACTTTCGCCCTCGGATTTTTCAGAAATTTGCTCAAGCAGATTCCTCAGATACCCGTCAAAAGGGAGGAACTGGCTTAGGTTTAAGTATCTGCAAAGCGATCGTAGAAAAACTCGGAGGACACATTAGTTTTGAAACTCAAACGAATGTCGGGACGACTTTCTACTTCGATTTACCAGAATGGCAAGAAGCACGGATCTCAAAGATTATGACTTCCCACTCGCCGGAAAGTCTCCCCATCCTTATCTGTGAAGACGATCCCGATATTGCCACGCTGCTGTCGCTGATGCTGAAACAAGAAGGTTTAAGTGCAGATATCGCTTACAATGCAGCCCAAGCCAAGCAGCTTTTGTCAGAAAATTGCTATGCAGCGATGACTGTAGATTTGGCGCTACCCGGTCAAGATGGCATCTCTTTGATCCGCGAACTGCGGGAGGATGAAAATACTCAGAGTCTCCCGATTGTGGTCGTTTCTGCCAAAGCCCAACAGGGGCGCGAACAACTCAGTGGCGGTGGATTGCCGGTGATAGACTGGCTGGATAAACCAATCGATCAGGCGCGATTGATGGCATCTGTCCGCCAAGCAGTTCGGCAGAACTCAGACAGTAAGCCTCATATTTTGTATGTTGAGGACGATCCGGATTTAACTCAGGTGGTCTCAACAATTTTGCAGAATATCGCCGAAATTGATTCAGCTAAAAATCTTCATGAGGCAAGACACAAGCTGTCTTCTAAAACTTTTGACTTAGTGATTCTTGACCTCAGTTTACCGGATGGTTCTGGTCTAGAATTGCTAGCGGATCTCAACAATCAGATTTTTTCCTCCATCCCCGCAGTCATTTTCTCCGCCAATACCGTTGGCATGGAGGCGGCACATCACGTAGCTGCGGCACTCGTCAAGTCCCGCACCTCCAATCAGCAGTTGCTAGAAACGATTAAATCCCTAATTGGACGCGGTAATTCCGCTTCTTAATTCTGTTTTTTTAAGTTTCAATAAATTAAACGTTTATTGAAACTTAAATTTGATTGAGTTTAAATAGTTGTTATTAAATTTTTAATTTATAAACTAAAAATCAAAATATTTAGTAAGATGACCGAATTAAACCATGTCATATTGTAGACTGGGGAGCCATTCCCATCCTGCTTGGTTCTCCGCGTTGAGAGGCGTGGAGCTTGAGGTAAGGAACTCAACATGGCAAGGGTAAAATGGAGAGTAAAAAGTGCTTTTCCGATATTACTAATAATTTAGTCTGACTACTTTCTGGAGATAGGGAATGAGTTCGTTATTCGTAGAGATAAGAACAATAAACCCTAAACTATCGCAATCTCAAATGAATTGTAGAATCTTCTCTTTTTTTATAGATATGCTTTTTCTTCCGACTCAGTTTAAATTAATGAGTAATCAATCAAAAGCAATATGACAACTCCATCTTTAACTCGTATCTTGTTGGTGGAAGATGATCCGGACATTCAGACCGTTGCCTGCTTGGGTTTGAAAGTAGTCGGCGGTTTCACGGTAGAAGTCTGTAGTTCTGGGAGCGAAGCGATTCAGAAAGCGCCGATATTTGCCCCAGATTTGATTTTGCTGGATGTGATGATGCCTGGGATGGATGGGATGACCACCCTAAAGGCACTGCGGGAACTCCCGCAAACTTTAAGCACTCCGGTAATTTTCTTGACAGCCAAAGTGCAAACCCATGAAGTAGCTTATTATAAGCAACTTGGTGTATTGGATGTGATTGCGAAGCCGTTCGATCCCATGACCCTTTCTGCAACTCTCAATCGTATGTGGTTTCAGTACCATGATTGATGCGCTTCAAGATCCGCAAGAACAACTCAATGCCTTACGCCTTGCCTATAGGCAACAACTGCCGAGTCGAATTGAGCAGATTGAAACAATTTGGAATCAGCTGCTGGGAAGCCTTGAGGAAAGAGGGACCGTAGCTGGGGAGTCAGGATGTAGGGGCGGGGAAACCCTGCCTGGAGCAGGAGAGAATCAAGAACATCAACCCCTCAGCACCTCAAAGGTTCAGCCCCTTTCGTCTTCTCAAAATCCGCCTCAGTCCCTGCTAGAAGCCGCTGCCTCACCTTTGGAAACGCTACACCACCTGATGCACCGTTTGGCGGGTTCTAGTGCCACGTTTGGGTTGCTGGGGTTAGGGAATGCGGCACGAACCTTGGAACTGATATTCAAAGCGATTTTGGATAGTGGAAAGTTGCCAACCGCAGAAGAGCAAGCACAAATCTGCGTGCTGGTAGGAGGATTGAAACAGGCGATCGCAGTGGAGGACACTTGTGTACTGGATCTAAACCTCCCCCCGTTGCAGTCTCAAGAGCCTTGGACAGAGAATCGGCTGATTTTTTTGGTGGAAGACGATCCGCATCTATCGCAGGATTTGGCGTTGCAAATCAGTTGTTTTGGTTATCAGGTTCGCACTTTTGACAAAATTGCTGAACTGGAGGAGGCGATCGCGCAAACACCACCCGCCGCTGCAATTGTGGATGTTGTTTTCCCCCAAGACAGTCTCGCTGGCCCCAAAACAATTACTGCCATCCAGCAGCACCGCGAGCAACCGCTGCCAGTTTTGTTTATTTCTGCCAGAAACGATCTCATGGCTCGTTTACAGGCGGTGAGAGCGGGTGGAAAGGCGTATTTTCCCAAGCCAATTAACATTGGAGAATTGATTGACGCGCTGGATTTGCTGACAGTGCCGCAAGCACCAGAGCCGTATCGCATTTTAATTGTTGACGATGATGCGCCTTTGGCATCTTTCTATGGTTGGACTTTGGAACAGGCGGGAATGACCGCTGTGGTGGTGACAGATCCGTTGCAGGTGATGCCGCCGTTAATTGAGTTCAGACCGGATCTAATTTTGATGGATATGTATATGCCGGGATGCGATGGAGTGGAACTGGCAGCGGTGATCCGTCAGCAACCAGCTTATGTGGGCATTCCGATTGTGTTTCTGTCGATGGAGACGGATCTGAATAAGCAGCTAGCGGCGATTCAGCTAGGCGGGGATGATTTTTTAACCAAGCCGATTCAGCCAAATCATCTGATTGCGTCGGTGATGCCGCGAGTGCAGCGATCGCGTCTTTTACGTTCGGTGATGGTGCGCGATAGTCTGACTGGGCTGCTCAATCATACGACGATTAAAGAGCAACTCAGTATTGAGGTGCAACGAGGTCGGCGGGAAAAGACGAACCTTGCCTTTGCCATGATTGATATTGATGATTTTAAGTCAGTCAACGATACTTATGGTCATCTCACAGGCGATCGCGTACTGAAAAGTTTATCCCGTCTGTTGCAGCAGCGTTTGCGAAAAACTGATATCACGGGTCGTTATGGCGGGGAAGAGTTTGCGGCTATCCTCCCGAATACAGATGGTGCAACAGCCGTGCAAGTTCTCAACCGAATCCGCGAAGGTTTTGCACAAGTTCGGCAGCAGTCTGACGGCGCTGAGTTTTCGGTTACTTTTAGCTGTGGCATCGCTGTCTTTCCCAACGTAGATGAAGCGACCCAACTCAATGAAGCCGCAGATAAAGCTCTCTATGAAGCCAAACGACGCGGACGCAATCAGGTGGTTCTGTCTACGTGAACAAATTTCTGCGATCAAGAGATTACAACTGCTTTTAACGAACATTAAAGATTTAAAGCGATCGCAAATAGCCAATCCAATAATATTGGCAAGGCTCACCCTACACTGTTATCAGAGCTTTTCCATACAATCTATTAAGTGAGAACAGATGGCTGACATTGTTGATATTGCCGTTGGTGCGGGTTCTTTCAAAACTTTAGTAACTGCTGTCCAAGCGGCAGGGTTGGTGGACACGCTGAAAAGTCCTGGCCCTTTTACTGTCTTTGCGCCGAATGATGATGCCTTTGCCAAACTTCCACCCGGAACGATTCAAACCTTGGTGCAAAATATTCCCCAGCTTGCCAGAATTCTCACCTATCATGTCGTTCCTGGCAAGTTAATGAAAGCCGATTTAGAGAAAGTAAGTTCTGTCACCTCAGTGGAAGGTTCACCCATCAGAATTGATTGTTCTGATGGTTTTGAGGTGAAAAATGCTACAGTTCTCGCACCAGATATCGAAGCGGATAATGGCGTGATTCACGTTATCGACACGGTAATTTTAATGGGTTAAATAAAAAAAAGGGAGCGCTCGCTCCCTTTTTAAAAACCCTATTTGAGGTGTGTTGGAGGAATCAGAGTGCGAGCGCTCCTTTTAAAAGCCCCCCTTTTTTCTAGCGAAGCGGCGCGTTAGCGCGGGGTTTGGGGGGATCTCCTATCGATAATCCGACTGCTGAATATCCCGCAAACGAGCTTCAGGACGCTTAAAGCGATCCATCTGAGCTTCAAAAAACTCCCGATTTGCTTGTAAATGCTTCGGATTGGAGTCATCTAAAGGATACAGAAGTGCCGTCCGCAATGCTTGGATAACAGCAGAAGTAACGCAGTACATCGAGCGTTGGAAAGTAATCCCTAATTGGATTAACATATCATCTTCACCGCGGCAGTGTTGGCGATAGTAATCCACGAGATAGGGTGGGAGGAAATGCAGCATATCCTGCATTAACAATGTCGGCGGAATGCCAGCAGTTCCCACCGGAAATACATCAGCATAGAGAATTCCATAGTGGAAATCTTTCTGATTTTCCGGAACTTGCTTTGCCTGAGCATTGTAAGATTTTGTACCCCGGAAGGGAGCCGTGCGGTAGAATACAGCTTCCACATACGGTAATGCTGCTTCGTACAGCCATGTGAAACCGCAAGATTTGGGGATAATTTCATACTTTTCACCCCGAATGTAAACGTGATGATAAATTGGACGACCCGCGATCGCAAAAATTCCATTTACCAGAAAATTCATCGCTTCCGGCACACTGGTAATTTTCCCCTCATCGTAGAGGTCGGACATCTCAAAGAAAACTGGAGCCATCACTTCCCAGAACAAGCCTAAATTACTGTAGTAAGACAGTTGGCGCACCTGTTCTAAGAACATATCAGGGAACAGTTTATACAATCCCAGCATCGCCGGATTGCCTTGGAAGTAAGCCTTAATTGCTCTATCTGCATTCGCTTTATATTCATCGGTATCCAGATAGGCATCGAATTTACCCCAGCCCATATCTCTGCCGTGCCAAAGCATTGCTTGCATACAAGCTTCGGCAAATTCCATATTAATTCGGTCATGCCCTAAGTGATGGAATAACTTGGGCATTTTAGAAGTTTCGCCCTTCTCGATAAACTCTAGAAGTTCGGGATGAGCGGTAGCTTCTCCGCGCCAGATCCGCAAATCTGCATCGTCTCCAGCGTAATGATTATGTAACTCTAAATACTCTTTGGGCAAGAAGTATTTAAAGAAGGGAAAGGGATTTAAAAAGACATGCTCGGCAATATAAAGCAGGTCGCGCCAGTAGAAATCCATCGGTACTGCATACGCTTTATAAATACCGATAATTTGCATGAGATTTTCCGGCGTATCTGGCAGCATGGCACCACCAGCTTCTAAGCGGTGAATAATTTCGGCAAATTCATGGTTAGAAGGAGGTAATTTTGTTGAAGGCTTAGATGGAGTTTGTACCATTTTTAGTCCCTTTAGATGAATTATTGAATGTTTTTTGATGAGTCGTTATTTAATTGTGCGGGCAGTGTTTTTGACGTTTTTGACCTTTCCCCCAACCCCTTCCCTGGCTTTTAAGGGATCTGGGGGCTTAGGTTTCTCATTTTCCGCCTGAGCTTAGATTTAGCTCTATAGGGGTTGCTGGGTTTCGTTCCTCAACCCAGCCTACGAAATTTTAGCTGAGGTTTTTCGTTTCCAGGCTGAGCAAAGGAACGAGAGGAATGAAAGTAATTTTCTACTCCTGAACTGAAGCTTGGTAGTTGATAGCAACTTGCTGAGTAGTAGTCGTGGGCATGGTAGCAACCATTGCAGCGGTTGTCGGTTCGCTCCAACGCACCAGCCAATTGGGGAAGATTCCTAAGAAGAAGATTAAGGCTGCTAAAACTAAAGCTGGGGTGCGCTCAACCCATTCAACTTTGGGATAGTAGGCTGCGGCATTGTTCAGTTTGCCAAAACAGGTGCGGTTAATGAGAATCACAAAATAAACTGCCGTTAAACCGCTACAAATTACACAAATTAGGGTTGGAATTGGAAATACGATGAAACTACCTTGCAGCACTAAAAATTCAGCGATAAAGCCTACCATACCGGGGATACCAGCACTCGCCATTCCGCCTAGAACTAGCAAAGCAGTGGTAAGCGGTAAGCCGCGTTGGGGACTCAACAAACCATTCAAGACATCTAAATCGCGGGTGCCAACTTTGCTTTCGATAACACCCACCAAATGGAAAAGGATGGCTAAGATGATGCCGTGACTAACCATTTGCATGACGGCACCGAGTAAACTAAGCGGTGTAGCGGCGGCGGCGGCTAACAGAACATAGCCCATGTGACCAATAGAGCTATAAGCGACCATGCGCTTGATATCTTTTTGAGCGATCGCACTCAGCGCCCCGTAAGCGGCACTAAACGCTCCGATAATCGCTAACCCTGGTGCCACAATTGTCCAGGTTTCGGGAAACATTCCTAGACCAAACCGTACTAAACCATAGGTTCCTAACTTTGCCAGGATGCCACCTAAAAGAATGGCTACGGGTGGTGAAGCCTCGACATAAGCATCTGGCAACCAAGTATGCAACGGAACTAGGGGAATTTTGATTCCGAAACCCACTACCAGCATTGTTAGCAGGATTAGCTGCGCTTGTAACGGTAAACCTTGAGCAATGTTGGCATTGTAATCAAAATTAGGAGCGTTACCCAGCCAAGTTATACCCAAAAATGCCGCCAGAATTAAAATTCCAGAAAGCGCTGTATAAATGAGAAACTTCATCGCTGCGTAGCCACGCTTTTCAGTTCCGCCCCAGATGGCAATTAACAAGTACAGCGGAATCAGTTCTAGTTCGTAGAACAACACAAACAGCATCAAATTCTGCGACAGGAAGGCACCCGCAATTCCAGCATTGACCAGCAGCACTAAAGAATAGTAAAGCTGAGGACGAGTAATCTGCTTTGAGGTGCTGTAAATAACAATCCATGTCAGCAGGCTATTCAAAGCCAACAGCGGTAAAGACAAACCATCAACACCAAGGCTGTAATTCAATCCCAATTTTTCAATCCAGGGCATAAATTCAGAGAATTGCATCCCGGCATTGTTCAGGTCGAATTGGGTTAAAAGAAATCCTGTCTCTAATAAAATTCCACTGATAATCGCTAATGCAAGTAAACGGAGCTGACTAGCAGATAAGTTAGGTAAGAATCCGACGAGAGCGGCACCTAAAAAGGGTAGCCAAATAAAAGTGCTGAGCATGGTTTGTTATTTGCTGATTCCTGATTGCTGATTTCTGTTGACCGGCTGAATGAGAATCATAGAAACGGCGGTTTGGCTATATAGCAATCCCAATTTATGTAGGAGATATTCTTCTCTCTTTTTTCCCTCCGTTAACGCGCGATCGCGCTTCGTTAATCGAAGACATCTCACCACTTAAATAGGATTGCTATAGCTCTACCTAACTCAGTAAGGTGACTTTGCCAGTGTCCAAATCGTAATAACCACCTACAACTTTCAGTTTATTTTCCTGAATTAACTGAGAAATGACAGGAGAGGTTTTCAATTTTTCTACTTGAACCAAAACATTCGCTTTGCTAGCATTCTCTAGCCGATCGCCGGGTTTGCCTTTTGAATTTTCTACACCAGGTTTTATTGCCTCAATTAAGCTACCAATTTGACCGGGTACTTGGGCACCTTTAATGGTGGCATCTACCGCCCCACATCTTTTGTGCCCCATGACCATGATTACCTTGGTTCCTAATATTAAACCCCCAAATTCTAGGCTCCCGGTTTCCTCCGGAGTTGCGATATTTCCTGCCACGCGGCATACAAACAAATCTCCAAATCCCCGGTCAAAGATAATCTCAGAAGGAACCCGCGAATCCGCGCAACTGAGAATCGCCGCAAATGGCTTCTGAGTTTTCGCAACGGCGGTCAAACGTTGAAAATCTCGGTTGATATTTTTAGTTTTTCTGGTAATAAACCGTTGATTCCCCTCCATTAAACTTTGCAGCGCTTGATCGGGGGTCATGTCATTCTCTGCAACGGCTTGGTCGGGGAAAACCAACTTGGTTCCGAGTCCGGCAGTTACGACCCCTGCTCCTACTGCGCCTGCGCTAAATTTCAGCAAATTCCGTCTGGAGAATTGTCCTTTCTGCTTTTTTGAATTCATTGGTTCGTAGCTTCCTTCCTAAGGGTTAAAGACTTGCTCTCTTTGTATTTTGTCATTAGTTATGTATCCTTTGCAATTTAAAAAGGACTAATGACAAAAAGTTCTAAACCAACCGGGTTTTCAGTTAGTTTCGTAGGGCAGCGATCGCCCACTCTCGACCTATTGAGCGAGTGCTACAAAGAGTGGTGAAGCGGCATGAAAGAAGCGCCAGTATAATAGCATTCCTAAGACAATTATTCCCATTACTATCGTCATCGCATAAGCTTGGGATTGTCCGGAAGTGCTGTATTTCAAACTTTGCCCGCCGAAAAGGGAAGCAACGCCGACAAAATTAACGAAGCCATCCACTAAGTAGCGGTCAAAGGCAGAGATGAAGCGGGAAACTAAAGCAACGCTGAAAACAATACTCACGCGGTAAATTTTGGCGGTGTAAAAGTCATAAGCCAACAAATCTTGCAGGGGTTTCCAAGGAAGTTGGACGGGTTTTTTCCACATTTTATTCAGATAAATTATCCCGCCAAGGCTGCAACCAAAAATACTAGACCAAATCAACAGCAGCGCCATATCTTTATTGAGAGTTGCCCAACTCGGCAGTAGCGACAAGCTCTGTAACACTAAGGGGAGGTGGAGGGTGAAGGCGGCCAAAACTATCATGGGGAAAGTTAAAGGCCAAAATGCTTCTGGCGATCGTACAGTCATTGGCTTGGGTTCTCCACCAAAAATCAGCCCAAACACTCTCGTTAAACTGAAGGCTGTCAAACCATTGACCACCAGCAATAACCCGACTAGCCAAGGTTGAGTTGCCCACAAACCATCTGCCAATTTCAGCAATGCCCAGAAGCTGCCTAAAGGCGGAAAAGCGATTAACCCCAGCGTCCCAACCAGAAAGGCTAACCCGGATATGGGACGGCGCGACCATAAACCGCCGAGTTGGGTTAAGTCTTGGGTGATGTTGTTCCAAATAATTCCACCAACACTCATTACCAACAGCGCCATTGCGATCGCATGAGTCAAGATCAACAACAAAGCTGCATCATCTTGTTGAGTGCCTACAGCGATAAATACCAATCCCATGTAGGTGCTGACGGAATAGGACAAAGCGCGTTTGATATCAATTTGCGCGATCGCAATCAAGGAAGCGCCAACCGCCGTCACACCACCGATCGATATCAGCGCCAGCGACACTATCGGAGAAAGCGCTAACACAGGTTGCAACTTAATCAACACCCAGGCACCTGTTGCCACGACGACCGAGTTCCGCAAAATCGTGCTGGGAAGCGGCCCTTCCATTGCCTCATCCAACCACAAATGCAACGGAAATTGAGCGCATTTACCCATCGGGCCAGCAATTAAACCTAAACCTAATAGCGCGGCTAGTGTAGGGTCTAAATCAGCGGTTTTTGCCCATTCTGCTAGATCGTTAAAATTCCAACTTCCTGCCAGGGGATACAAGGCAATGACTGGCATCAGCATGATTAAATCCCCAACCCGCTTGGTTAAGAAAGCATCCCGCGCCCCCGTCACCACTAGCGGTTGGCTAAACCAAAGCCCTACCAGCAAATAAGTCCCCAAGGTGAGGATTTCCAGGATTACATAGCTAAAGAACAAGGAGTTGCACAAAGCTAAAGCACACATCCCTGCCTCAAAAAGCCCCAGCAAGGCATAAAAGCGTGCCCAGCCCCAGTCCATCTCCATGTAGCCGATCGCGTATATCTGGGCTAGCAGGTTTAACCCGGTTACTAAAGCGATCGCTGCAACGTTAATTACTGAGATTTCTAGGGGAAAATTTAAATCCAAACCCGCTGCCGACAGCCATGTAAACGTTATTTCTTGAGACGGCTGGTTCCAAATCGCTTGCAGAGTCACTAAGCTATGAACGAATGCCAAAAAGGTCATCAGCAAGTTAATGTAACCAGCGGGGCGCGGCCCTGTGCGGCGGATGACACCGGGCGACCATAATAGCCCGGAAATAGCACCAATTAAGGCATAGCAAGGGACTAACCAAATAGTATCGATGAGAGCCTGAACCACTGAATTCCCTCCAAACTTGCAGCAAAGCTAGGGTTGCTTTCAGCCAACCCGTAATTTCCCTAACCAACCTATGCAGTAAGGCGAATGCCGAATTAATAATTTCTTAAGCGTTCTGCTTATCTTAATGGTTCAAGTAACCAAAAGGGAATAATTGATTTAAAGAATTAAGCGATAAATCATCTAAAAAAAACTTATATAACTCTTTGCTATCATAGGTTTTTATGCCTAGAGCAGTTGTCATCAAGAATTTATATGGTACTGATAGATAAATGTCTATAGGTAAAAATATTTTTTAACAAATAAGTTTTTTGATTTTTAAGTGTATTTTAGAAATTACCATCAAGGCTTTATATGGCATCTATAGATAAACATCTATAAGCAATTCTACTTAGGCTACTATAACAGTTCTATTTGAGTTGAAGGCAAGATATCCAATTTCGAGAGAGAAATTGGATATCTTGCCTTCACGAATCAAAGAGAACGCTCCAGAGACACAAGGGAGAGAGTTTTACAATCCATTTAGGATTGGTATCGGTGGGATGCAAGGATGTTGGATGATGCAAAGTGTTTAGCGAATCCAATGAAGACTATCCTGAAGCATCTTTACAGGCGATAGGATTTTGTTATGGCAGAACACAACCCGTCTGCGATTCATTTCACTGCCCTACCTGTTACGAGCGCCGATGTGGAAGCTGCGGCGGTGCGGTTGGCTGGAATTGCCCGTTGCACGCCGGTTTTGACCTCCAGAACGGTCAACGAGCGCACCAATGCTCAAGTATTCTTGAAGTGCGAAAACTTTCAACGCACGGGTTCGTTTAAGTTTCGGGGTGCTTACAATGCACTGGCACAGCTATCTGAGGAACAAGCATCACGCGGGGTTCTGACGTATTCATCAGGGAATCATGCTCAAGCGATCGCACTCTCCGGACAATTGCTGGGCATCCACACCACGATTATCATGCCGGATGATGCCCCAGTCGTGAAGCAAGCGGCAACTCGCGGTTATGGTGCTGAGGTGATTTTGTACAATCGTCAGGAAACCACGCGGGAAGCCTTGGCGCAAAGTCTGGTAGATCGGCGCGGTTTAACTTTAATTCCCCCTTACGATCATCCTCATATCATCGCCGGACAAGGTACATCTGCTTTAGAACTCTTTCAAGAGGTCGGTTCCCTCAATTTACTTCTCGTTTGCTGCGGAGGCGGTGGTTTACTATCAGGATGCGCCCTCGCTGCCAAAACCCTTTCACCGAATTGCCGAGTGATTGGGGTAGAACCAGAACGCGCCGACGATGCGACACGCTCTTTTCACAGTAAAACGCTGCATACTACGAACAATCCTGACACGATTGCTGATGGGGCACGCACTCCTTGCCTGGGAAACATTACTTTCCCACTCGTATTGCACTACGTCGATGATATGGTGACGGTATCGGAAGAAGCCATCCGCACCACGATGTTTTTCTTGTGGGAACGTCTGAAAATCGTAGTGGAACCGACGGGTGCCTTAGCCGCCGCCGCTTTACTATCGGAAGTGGTGAAAGAACCTGGTGCCCGAATTGGTGTGATTATCACCGGGGGGAATGTAGATATTCGGCAAATCTGTAAATTGTGAATGCGATCGCTTAACCTGGTACAACTCTAAATTGGCTATCATCGCATGAGAACGATTTTCAGGCACAATCATGAGTGGATCTGCGTTTACAGTTCCAGAAAAAGTAAGCTTTGAGAGTGCGATCGCGCTGACTCAATCTTTGCTTTCCCAGATGCAAGCGGGGGAATTATCCGAAGCAGAAATAGAAACAGCCATTGCAGAATTAGTGAAAAGTGAAAATGGTGCGAGAGGCTTTTTCGTCACCTACCTGACATCAGAAGGGACAATCGCAGATAATCCCTCTGCTGCTGTTATACGGGCATTGCAGTCAAATCCAGACACCGTTTCCGAATTATTAGTCAAAAATGTAGCCATGTCTGCGGTGATGGCGGTTGCCCATCATCGCAATGGTAACGAAGAGATGGCGCAATCATCCCAAAGAGTGCGATCGCGTACCACTCGAATTATCGAACAGGTGGAACTTCCTTCTGTCTACGAAGTGTCTCAAAAGTTATTGGAAAGTGCCGTCACTGGCGAAGGTAGCTACAAAGCATTTTTAGAACGCCGTGGTTACGATTCCGAACAACGGCAGGTTCTCTCTGAGGCATTGGAACAACTTATCAAGCGGTAATGGTTAATCGTCAGTAGTCCTTAATCCTTGGTTTGTTGCTAGTGACCAATTACCAATTACCAATTACCAATTACCAATTACCAACAACTATGGTAAATTCCCCTACTCAGTTTTCTGATATTCAAACTCATTGGGCACGCTTATTCATTCAAGCTTTAGCCCAACGTCGCATTATTAACGGATTTCCAGATGGGACTTTTCGCCCAAATCAATCTATCACCCGCACTGAATTTGCAGCCCTCATCAGTACAGCATTTTCCAGACCGGCAAAACGACCGTATATCCCCTTTATTGATGTTCCTTCTACTTACTGGGCGGCGAGTGCCATTCAAAAAGCTTACGAAGCACTATTTATTAGCGGTTTTCCCGATAACCGCTTCCGTCCAGCAGAGAGGATTACCCGAACGCAAGTTTTGGTTTCTCTAGTCAGCGGCTTGCAAATTGCCGCGAACGTAAAATCTGACCTAAAAACGGCACTGCCACAGATATATCAAGATGCCGCTGGAATTCCTAGCTATGCCACCGACGAAATCGCAGTCGCGACGAAAGCAGGGCTGGTAGCAAACTACCCGAATCTAAAATTATTCAATCCCAATCTGGCAGCAACTCGTGGCGATGTTGCAGCTTTTATTTATCAAGCTTTAGTCTATCTAGACGAAGCGCCTCGGATTGAATCTCCCTACCTCGTAGTGCCTCCAAAAACCATTCCACCCAGTCAGCCTCAAACTGTCAAAGTCAATCATCAGCGGGAGTTTCGGGGTGCCTGGGTGACAACGGTTTGGAACAGTGATTGGCCTTCTAAACCGGGGCTGACGGCTGCACAACAGCAAGCCGAACTTATCGGTATCCTTGACCGGATGCTAGCGATGAAAATGAATGCGCTAGTCTTGCAAGTACGACCGGAAGGGGATGCTTTTTATGCTTCGCAATTAGAACCTTGGAGTTATTGGCTGACCGGAAAGCAGGGAAATGCACCAGAGCCATTTTACGATCCGCTGGAGTATGCGATCGCCCAATGCCACAAGCGCAATATTGAACTTCATGCTTGGTTCAACCCTTACCGCGCCAGAGTCTCTATTAACAACTCCTCACCAGCCCGTCCTCACATCGCCGTCACTAACCCCGAAGCAGTTTATGTATGGGGTAATCAGATGTGGATGGACCCCGGATTGAAAGTGGTTCAGGACAGGGCATACAACGTCATTCTTGATGTGGTGCGTCGCTATGACGTGGATGGTATCCATTTAGATGACTATTTCTATCCCTATCCCATCGAAGGCAAATCTTTTCCCGACAATAAAACCTACGCCGCTTATACGGCGGCTGGCGGGAAACTTTCTTTAGGTGAGTGGCGGCGGGACAATGTAAATCAAATGGTTCAGCGCCTATCGCGGGGAATTCAGGCAACCAAGCCACACGTCAAGTTTGGCATTAGTCCTTTTGGCATTTATCGTCCCGGACAACCATCTCAAATTCGGGGACTAGATGCCTACAGCGTACTTTATGCCGATTCCAAAAAATGGCTAGAGCAAGGCTGGGTTGATTATCTCGCCCCGCAACTCTACTGGCGCATCGACCAAACTGCACAAAGTTACCCCGTGTTGCTGAAGTGGTGGACGGAGAATAACCCCAAAGATCGACATATTTACGCCGGTAATAATCTGGGGCAGTTGGATGGCAAGGCTTGGACTCTTACGGAGATAGAAAAGCAAGTTGACATTACTCGCAACTTGAGCGGGAATTTGTCTTTAGGGAATATCTTCTTCAGTATGGAAGCCTTCGTTGAAAATCGTCAGGGCATCTATGAAAAATTCAAAACCTCGACTTATACTAAACCCGCACTAGCACCCCCGATGCCCTGGCGAGATACGACACCACCCCCGCCCCCAACAGCACTGGGGTTGAGAAATGGCAAGCTGACATGGAATCTTGCTAGCACTCCCGATATTCGTTCTTGGACGCTTTATAAGCAAACTGGTACAACTTGGACGCTGCAAAGAATCCTTTCAAGAGAGACCACGTTTGCCACAGTTGAGCCGGGAACTTATGCTGTGTGCGCGGTAGATAAGATGGCAAATGAAAGTGGGGGAGTCGTCGTCACCGTCTAACTTGTCATCGTCTAGGTATCCGTGGAAAGCACTTTTTTGAACCATAAAGACACTAAGGGAAATAACAGGGAAGTAACTTTGTGTTTCCTTAGTGCCTTTGTGGTTAATCCGGCGTGTTTTAAACCACCCAACTCAATAAGTTTGTGTTTCCAGTCCTTATAAGTCTAAAGACTCGGTTTTAGAGTTCAGGCGCTTGGAGATTTGGCTAATTATCCCACTCAAAATTGCCCCTCCCATGAGAACTCCAAGCGCTGGGGTAAACAAGGGTTGCCAGAGTTTGTACCACAAATCGAGACCGAGGGGAATGCCGACCGAGTGACCGACAACAGCGATCGCTAGCCACCCAAAACTGAGCAAAACTAGGAACACATCCGCGACTAAAATCAGATTGAGCCAATTGAGGAGTTTATCTTTCATCAGAGTTCTTCAAATTTGTCCGAAAATTTTCGTTTAACAACGTTTGTTTGAGGTTGTTCATCCGTATCTGAAACATTGTCTCTAAACCCCAGCGGATTGCGGTACTGTCCAGAAACGGGTTCAGTTCAAAATTAATGACATCAACTAGGCGTGTCTCTGTGTCAGAAATGGGAATGAACTGATGGATATGTTCCCAGAATTGGAATGGGCCGCGCAATTGTTTATCAATAAATCTTCTCGGAGGTTCCCAGCGAGTAATTTGCACTTGCCAGTCGATTCCTATCTGCTCGAAAAGTTCTACCCGGATTGTAAAGCGCGTCCCTAAACCACAAATAATGTTTGAATCCAATACCCTGACGACTGGAAACGGTGGAGAGATGCGTTCTAGCAGATGTACATCCTCGTGAGCTTCCCAGACGGTTTCTATGGGGAGGGAGACGGTTTCGCTAACCTCAAAGTGTTCCAATTCTCTTCACCACCCAAGTCATTTGCTCGTTGGTAAATTTTTTTTCGCAATTGACGCTTCGGAATCTGCTTGCTTTGAAATTTTATCAATTACAAGACGTTTTTGATGATTTTTACTAAAAAATTAAAATTAAAGAAATTTTTTTAAGGGTTTATATTACTTTGGGAATTTCTTAAGTTGAATATCGAATCGCTTCCTATACAGCCTGAGTGCGGATTGTGGAATCGCACTCAGGCTAACAGATGAAGCCTACAGGCTTCATGAGGCTACGGTTGAATTAGACTTTCAGCACCCAGGCTTTGCGAGTATCGGCACTAACGAAGGATGCGGGAACGATTTCGATATCAACGCCGAGTGACTTGAAAGCGGCGCGAATTGCCGTTGCGTGGGCAGATTCATCGGAACCAATGCTTGCGCCTGCGGTAATCAAGGCGGGGGTTTTGAGCTTCGCAATTTCTCTGGTATAAGCGATCGCTGCGTCAGTCTCCAGAGCGAGTGCTAGCTTGGCAATATTCACATCTGAGTCGATGTTGCCTTCTCCTGCCTTGATGTAGGACGAGAGATCGTAGCTAGATTTTGCCGTCACCGGGGTAGCTCCCAAACTTTTCACCACCGATGCCAGAGTATCCCGATGCGTCTTGTGATCGGCTTGGTTGCGGAGTGCCAACGCCAAAACAGCTTTGCCTACATCGGTGTCACTCAGCTTCGTTGCCGCAAAACCATACGCCCAGATGGCTTGATGCTCGAAAAATAGCGCTTTGTTGAGGATGGCAGCATCATTTCTTTTATCGTCTCTAGAGGCAGCACTGGCACGGTCAGCGATCGCGGTCAACCCTAAGGCACTCGCTACGCCAGTTACAGTCCCCGCCACCATAATCCCACGCCGTGAGAATGTTTTGCTGGGACGCAAGAATCTTTTGGCGAAGGTATTTTCCCTCTCCATGTTGGTGTCTCCTCATTCATAAATCAGTAACTTACAGTTAATACGCGCACCTCATTCGATTGGATTTCAGTAGGATTACGGATGAGAAAATTATTTACAGGACTTATATACTGAAAGCTTGAAACCTATATCCTCACTCACCCCCAATTTATCGGGGAGTTAGTGGGATCTCTGCGTTAGTCCTAATTTAAAAGCTTTCAAAATTTGAGAAGGGACTAATTCTTCTGGCAAGTTATTCGATGTGCATACCGGAAGAAAGGTGAAGTACAAGTCAAATGAGAAAGTTTGAGAGACGGTGAGCTTGACTAAGCCTCAACACCGTGTATAACAAGTAGTGGGATTGCCAATCAGCTAGCCTCTCATAGATTTGGTATGCAGGCGGTCGTTCAACCCCAACCTGAAGGGTCTAGCGGTAATTTCAAAATTGTGGAAACAACTGAATGATTACCATCTTCTATTCAGATAAATTTCTTCAGCATGAAACAGGATATATGCATCCTGAACAGCCAGAGCGACTCACTGCTATTGTCGATAAATTGCGAAGCTCAACGATAGCCGATCAAATCCGATGGCTGAGTCCTTCTAACTCAAGAAATGTTATCACAGCGATCGAACAAATTCATTCCTCTGATTACATTCAGGAAGTTCGTACTTATTCTGAGCGGGGTTGGGGGTGTTTTGAATCAACTCAAATCTCGCCTCAAAGCTTTGATGTTGCTTGCCTTGCAGTCAGTGCTTGGTTAGATGGTATTGATGTGGTTTCGCAGTTAAAACGTCCAGCTTTTGTTCTGGCAAGACCACCTGGACATCATGCCCTCAAAGATGAAGGAATGGGTTTTTGTATTTTCTGCAATGCAGCGATCGCTGCCATTTACGCTCAATCCATCGGAATTCAGCGAGTTGGAATTCTTGATTGGGATGTACATCACGGGAATGGAACCCAAACAGCCGTAGAAAATATCCCTAACATGGCTTTCTGTTCCATTCATCAATCACCAGGCTATCCCCGTACTGGAAAGCCTGAGGAACGGGGTAAGTATAACAATGTGTTGAATCTTCCGATTGCTCCAGGCAGTAATATACAGGATTACTGTAAGTTATTCGAGGAGAGCGTCATTCCCTTTTTCGAAGATTTTTGTCCTGATATATTAATCACCAGTGCTGGGTATGATGCGAATCAAACAGACTTGCTTTCTAAAATCAATTTACAGCCCCAAGATTACAGCATCATCACTGATTATTGTTTAGAGATTACACCCAAAATATTATTTGGTTTAGAAGGCGGCTATGAATTGGAGAGCCTTTCTTCATCGGTACTTGAGACTGTTAAACGATGCGTAGACGCATTTGTATGATGACCTCCAATGGGCGGGGCTAATGGCTCAAAATTTGGAATTGCTCGGAATTGATCCGCCCTGCCTCGTACAGCGTTTCGGCAACTTCCCCCATCCGTAGCACTGAATGACCCCGATAGCCGTTTTCCTGAAGCCGATCTTTGACTCCTTTTTCATGGTCGATCAACACCACGATATCTTCGACATTTAATCCAGCATCTTTGAGTTTCGTTGCTCCCTGCATGGCGCTCTTGCCGCTGATGAGGATATCATCGACGACGACAATGGTTTCTCCCGGCTGGAAATGACCTTCGATGACTCGTTGGGTGCCGTGAGATTTTACCTCCTTGCGCGGGAAAATCATCGGACGGTCTAGGCGTAGCGCTAACCCTGTAGCGGTGGGTAAGGAACCGTAAGGGATTCCAGCTATTCGGTCAAAGTGCAAATTTTTGAGAATCTCGGCGTAAGCACTCAAGATTTGATGGAAGATTTGCGGTTGGGAGATGATGACGCGCAGGTCGATGTAGTAGGGAAAAATCGCTCCAGAGGCTTGCACGCGATCGCCAAACATAATGCAACCCAGGTCGTAGAGTTGCAAAATCAAATCTCGGTTGGGAGAATGTTGCAAGAAGCAGACATCCGGAAGCCACAAGTCACAGGTGGGGCTTTCCTGGACAATTCTGAGCCGTTCTTCATTAACACTGTCGCGTAAGGCTTGGACAGCCTCAGCGGGGTGTTCGGCAGTTAATAAATCTAGAGGAACTGGCAGGAGTAGCCCTTCTCCATAGGTGTTTAAGCCAGCCTCTAGCATTTCAGTTAAGTTTTGGTCTTCTGACCATCCCTGCACGAATATGAGGCGTTCTGGTGCGATATTGCGGATGCGAGTCAGAATTTCTGGCATTGCAGCGCCCACTTCCAGCCCTAGTTGTTCTTGGGTGCCCCAAGTTTGCGCTTCTTTTATCAAATGGATGTAAAAGGGTAGCCCGGTGTCTGGATATTCTTGCAACACGGCGGCTGATGGGTTGTCAGTGGTACAGACCACAAAGACGGCTTTGCCAGGATAGACCAAAAAGGGAGCCGCTAAGTCAAGTCCTGGGTAAGGATTCAAGGTGACAGCATCCACTTTCCAGTCTTCAAAGACGGTTTGGGCAAACAGGGTGCTGGTGTTGAGGTCGCTGTGCTTGGCGTCTAAAATTACTGGAATGTCGGCGGGGATAGCTGCTAGGGTTTGCTGAAGGAGTTCTAAACCTGTTGCCCCCAGTGCTTGATAAAAGCCAAGCGTGAGTTTATAGGCGCAGACTAAATCGGCGGTTTCTGCAATGACAAATTGTAGGCGATCGCTGAAAAGATTTCGATCGACCGAAGAGAGAATGGCGCTAGCCCCATCGCGCTTGGCGAGATTCTCAATGTCTGGGTTGAGTCCTGCGTACAGTAAGCTTTGATTGCGCTCGATTGCTTTAAGTAGCTTATCGAAGAAGTTCATAGGTGTTTTTTTTAACGCAAAGATACGCAAAGGTTAGCGCAGAGGTACGCAAAGGAAGACGGGGGAGATGGTTACATGGATTGTTTGTATTGTTCTAAAATTTGGGGAATATAATCGTAGCCATCAACACCGATAAGGGCGATGATTTGTGGGCGCGATTGTTGCAATTTTTTCTGGAAGGCTTCTGCTCCCAGTTGTCCCTGTAAGATGGTGAGTAAGCCTGCGGTTTTCCGCCACTCTTCCGCAGCAATTTGCTCTAGGAGATACATTCCCAGGCTACCTGTAAGGATTGTTTTATCGATGTTTTGCAGACTATGGTGAGCTTCAGATAAGTAAGCTAAGTTTCTTCCTTGCAGGTATAAATCGCCGGAAAATTGAGCGGCTTGCAAGCCAGATTCTAGGTATTTAATTGCTTCTTGGGGTTGTTCTACTATCAACAAGGCAATTCCCAAACTACTGCAACAAAGGGCTTTACTTTGACCGTCGCCTAATCGTTCTGATAACTGCAATCCTTGTTGCAAATAGTTGATGGCTGTCTCGTAAATTTCGGGTTCTACTTGTTCTAATTGTTGAGCTTGAAAGACTTCACTGTAGCCGAGATTGGCGAGGGCGTTGGCTTCTCCTAATCTATCTCCCGTTTGACGAGAGAGAATTAATGCCCGTTGGCTATAGCTAATCGCTTCGGCATAGTTTTTTTGCGCGACGCAGGTGCGGCTGAGGTGGTTGAAATTGGCAATTTCACAAGGGCGATCGCCTGCATTTCTGGCGATTTCTAAGGCTTGCTCGTGAAATGCGATCGCGTCTGCATATCGACCTTGCGCCCGTTGGGAATAACCCATTAATGTCAAAATCCGAGCTTTTTCTTGGGTACCTTCCACTTGTCGCAGCGGTGCATCTAGATAGTCAAGGGTCGTGCGGAGATATGCGCCGGAAAATGAGGCGAAAATGCCACCGTAGAGGGGGAAATACTGGCGCTGGGAAAAGGTTCTGAGGATTTGTAGGGTAATTTGAAAACAGCCATTCACTAAGCGATCGCGCGAAGTAGAATTGAGAATCGTCGCCTGATTCAACCCATTCGCTAACTGCGACCAAATCACGGCAAAAGTCAGAAAAGTGGAAATCGACAGCCTTGCGCCCACTTTGGAGTCGTAAACCAGTTTGTCAAACCAGTTCACTAGCCCCCGCTGCAAGTATTGCAAAATTACTGCTAACTCAACGAAGGAAATCAAGTCAGACGGTTGTTTTGCGACCAATTCGGTTACTGATTCGTTGAGGGCAAGCGCGTGGAATAATGCCTGAGGATAAGGGCTATTGACTTGTTTTTCCCAAACTCCCCAAGGGCCACTTTGCGCCGGTGTGCCTTCAAATCCTAAGGAGCGATTTTGGTCGTAGATCCAGCTTACCAGGTGCCCTTCCAGGCGTTGCCAAGATTCCAAGCCACGGGCAAGACCTTCAGCAAGTTGCTGCACATCTCGATCTTGTTCGGGATGGGTAATTTCCGGCGCTTGTTGCTTCAGTGCAGATGCCAGCTGCGGTAAGTTCAAAGCTTGCGCTAAATTAGGGTCGATAACCCGTAATAAAGCTGCTAGCTTGTCGTCTGATGGGGAAGCGATAATTTGTTGAACAGCTGTCGCGATCGCATCCGTCGCCCGATTTTTTTCCTGCGCCCGTTCCCATTCTCCCCGAATCGTCTGCATTGCCCTCAAGGTACGAGTCGCCTTGGCAAGCTTCATTTCATCCTTTTGAGTGTCCACCTGTTGCTGGGTGGCGCTTAAGGTTTCTTCCAAAACTCGCTCGAAAATTTCGCCCGTACCCGGAGTCACATCCTTGACGAGCATTTTATACACCTGCTCTTTCGAGCGAATCTGCCCTTTGAGGGTGGTTTGTACAATTTGGTCGATTAATTGTAGATAGCGATCGCGCAAAGGCAGAGAGTCTGTCATGGGAAGTGGTTAAGTGGAATTGTAGGCAATACTGTTCGGTTCGCTTCTCCCCTGTTTTGCTCCCGCTTCCCTTGCAGGGAGAGAGGTTAAGCTTTTCTTTTTTAAGAGAGAAGAAAATAACTTATTTACTTTGCAGTGTACTGAATAAGTTACTGAGTTCGCATACTACAAAGTGTGGAGAAACACTAACGCTGATGTTTGCCGATTTTTTACCCTCCCAAGTTCAGCAGTTGCGCGAGTCCGCATCCATCGCCCTTGCTCAAAAAATTGAACGTCAGGCGATTAAAACTCCTCTCTCGCCACAACCGATAGCTACAGCTTACGTCCATCAGGGGAACGGTGGCACCCCAATTCTATTACTACCCGGTTTTGATAGTTCGGTGCTGGAGTTCCGCTGCTTGCTGCCACTACTCGCCGCCCAAAATGAAACGTGGACGGTAGATTTGTTGGGATTTGGCTTTACAGATCGAGTGCAGGGAATTTTGTATAACCCCGACGCCATCAAGACGCACCTGTATTACTTCTGGAAAACTTACATCCAAGTGCCAGTCATGTTGGTAGGCGCTTCGATGGGAGGTGCAGCGGCAATTGACTTCACCCTCACTTACCCGCACGCTGTCAAAAAGCTGGTGTTAATTGACAGTGTAGGTTTCAGCGGTAGCTTCCCGCTTGCCTCCTATCTCTTTCCTCCCTTAGATTTTCTGGCAGTCGAATATTGGCGTCAGCGCAAACTCCAAGCGCTGTTATGGGGCAGCACTTTTGGCAACTTGGAACCGACTGCTATTGAGGCGATTCGGTGTGCGGCGCTGCACATGGAAATGCCCGGTTGGCACGAAGCAATCATCGCGTTTATGAAAAGTGGCGGTTACTGGAATTTGGCAGATAGAATTCCTCAAATCGATAAGCAGACGCTGATTCTATGGGGAGAGGCGGATGATATGTTGGGTACGGACGATGCCGAGAGGTTTAAGAGAGCGATCGCTCATTCTCAACTCATTTGGATCGAGAATTGCGGGCACGTTCCTCAATTTGAACAGTCAGAGATTACCGCTAAGCATATTTTGGCTTTTAGGTAATTGTAGGATTTATTGTTAACGCAAAGGTACGCAAAGGTTAGCGCAAAGGTACGCAAAGGAGTTTTCAGGGTAGCGTTAAAGTTATGAATCAGGATTCTCTTGCCCATCGATGGGTAGTCAGTGCAGAAGAAGCGAAGGAATTGATTAAGCTGGATGCGACACTTCTGGATGTTCGCAATTCAATTTCCTGGTTGCTTGGGCATATTTCTGGTGCTGTTCATGTCACTTGGCAGCAATTCTCGCAACAACAATCTCCGAATAAGGGAAAGTTGATTGAGAATACAGAAAATTTGCAAGAAAAACTTCGCGCTGTCGGCATTTGTAACAATCAACCTGTCGTTGTCCTTGGCAATCCAGCGCACAATTTTGGTGAAGAAGGGCGCATTGTTTGGATGTTACGCACGCTAGGACATTCACAAGCAGTCTTTGTCGATGGGGGACATTCAGCACTTGTTAAAGCAGGTGTCCCGATTGTTTGGGGAGTGACTCAACCCAAACCTGGTGATTTTCTTGTACAGCGAACTTCCTTATGGGAAATTCAGCGCGATGAACTCAAAGCCAATCTTTCCGCTAAAGAGATATCCCAAGATTTGATTGTCATTGATACCCGCGAAGCGAGGGAATATGCAGGAACTCCCGCTTACGGCGAACATCGGGGAGGACATCTCCCTGGTGCGGTTCATTTCTACTTCCAAGATTTGAAAGATGCCAAGGGGAATTTGCTGCCTCGCGACCAGATTATTGATAAGTTGGAAAGATTAGGAATTCAGCATCATACTCCCATCATTACTTATTGTACGGGCGGCATCCGCTCAGCTTTCTTCACGGCTGTACTTGTTGATTCAGGATTTAATCATGTAAAAAACTATGCAGGTTCGACGTGGGAATGGTCAGCTTCGCCAGAAAATCATTATCCTCTAGAATCTGAACCTAAGTAGGAAAATAAATTAAACAAAATCAGTAACTATTTTACAAACAATCAAGCTTCTTTTAATTGCCCATAAATTCAATAATAAACAGCAATTATTTAGGCGATTTTATTGCTTTACCAATATACATAACTGAAGTATTGTTACTAATTTCTACTTGAAATTTTCCCGTTTTTTTGTAGTGAATATAAGCAAGCAAGTTTTGGTAAATGCTTTCACCAAATATATTAAACCCTTTAATTTCTATACTGTTAAATCCCTGGCTATGCATTAAGCTTGTTAATTCTTGCGGCTCAATAAACTTATTCCAATCGTGAATACCACAAGGAATTTCCTGCAAAATATTTTCTAATAGCCAAATCATTATTAATTTAGAGGCAAAAGTTTTATTAATTGTGTCAAAAAGAAACAAGCCGTTTGGCTTTAAAATTCTATAGATTTCAGAAAGTGTCTGACGTAAATCTGCAATATGCTCCAAAACATCAACACAAACAACAATATCAAAAGTATTGGCACCATAAGGGAGGTTTTCAGAAGATCCATGTTGATAGTCAATCTGAAGTCCGGTTAGAGATGCGTGATCTTGGGCTTGTTGAATACATTTAGCCGATTGGTCGATTCCTGAGACTTTTACTCCTCTTTTCGCCATAAATTCGCAGGTAAATCCGCCGCCACATCCAACATCTAGGGCTTGCAATCCCTGCCAATTTGAAACATAACGATCAAAAAAATCAAATCGGGGTTGATTGAGATGATAGAGAGCATAGATTTTCTCATCTTCCTGCCACCACCTATCTGCACTCAAATCATAAAATTTTAAGTCGTTTTTTTTCAAGTGTTTGCTTTGCATTGTGTATCTAGGAAGGTTGATAGGACAAACGCATCTAAGGTAATTTTAGCTGCGGTAATTTTAGTCGCTGCTTCAGTGGGAAAATTATGCTGACATTGCGAACTCAATCATTCCACTTCTAGCCTATCGGCATCTAGTAGGATGTCCTTTATGAAAGGTAGCGATCGCTATCTTCGCTGCATCTGAGCGATAATAGCTAGCGTATACTGCCCGCAGCCACGCTTCTCGCTTTGTCTCCAGAAGCATAAATCTTATAATCTAAAATCAAAAATATTATCACAAGCCTCGTACAATGAAATATTGCTGGGAATATTGCTGGGACTCAAGGAGCTGATTTTATGCCACAGGCAGTGGGAACGATTGAAACGTTAGGGTTCCCAGCTGTACTAGCAGCAGCAGACGCAATGGTTAAAGCTGGTGCAGTCACGCTGGTTCATTATGCACTTGTAGAAAAAGGGAACTTTATGGTCTCCGTTCGGGGAAAAGTTTCTGAAGTCAACATCGCTGTTGAGGCAGGGATTAAAGCCGCAGAGACAGTCTACGGAGGTCAAGTGATCTCCCACTACATCATCCCCAATCCTACGGAAAATGTTGAAACTGTTATGCCCATTCATTTCACCCAAAAAGTTGAACAGTTCCGTATGTCGTAGTTGGTTAACAATCGGAACTTAATTGCGAGTAGACATTGCCAGCTATCCCAGCAATTATTGGGATTTTGTTTACTCGATTGTTTGGTCTTTTGTCAAGTCAAAAAGTGGGAAAGTAAAGGCAAGGGGCATTTCCATCCAAAGGTGCATCGAAAATTCGTACAATTAGTTCTTAGCTCTACGTAACTCAATTAAATTCAAATTCAGGAGATAGCCAATGCCACAGGCAGTTGGATCGATAGAAACGAAAGGCTTTCCTGCTGTCCTAGCAGCGGCAGATGCGATGGTTAAAGCTGGAAGAGTTACCCTAGTCGGATATATCCGAGTTGGTAGCGCCCGTTTTAATGTCAATATTCGGGGGGATGTTTCAGAGGTGAAAACCTCAATGGAGGCGGGAATTGCCGCAGTAGAAAAAGTTTATGGTGGCGTTGTAGAATCCTGGGTGATTATTCCCCGTCCCCATGAAAATGTCGTCAGTGTACTGCCAATTGGCTTCACTGAAGACGTGCAACAGTTCCGAGATGCTGTCGAACAGCCGATAGTCCGCAGGTAGTGGAAACATCTGTTAGCGAAAGGCGCGTAAGCAGCGCCTGCTGAGTAGAAAGACTGCCTGCAAGAGAGCGTCCAAAATCATAGCTGCTGTTACAACCCGTTTTCTTCAAGAAAATGGGTTTTTTTAGCAATATTTTTTGAATAAGACTCACTTTCCCTTTAAACCGGAGAAAACATCTCTCTTACAAGTGGTTAATGATGTTCGTTTTTCACCTCACCCTAAAGGTAATTTCTTAAACCCTTGATTCGTCAGGGTTCTAAAATTTGGAGTTTCTCGTCTCGTGAAAATTTCGTGACGCTAGCATCGTACAAATACTGACAAAAACTAGAAATTACTAAATCTTTACTAAAATTCCCTATATTTTTATCAGAACTATACAAATAATGCCGTAGTTGTATATAAAAATTGATGAATTGTGAATATTACTACCAGACTTAGCTAAATTAGTGGAGCCAGATATTGCAAACATTACTTGCTAAAGCTTCATCGGTAGGTACTCGCCCTGAAATCGAAGTGCTGCTAATCTGTGCCAGTACTCGGATGGAATTGGAAAGAGTTGAGCGGCTAGTCACTTTACTCCAGGAAAATCATATAGATTGGGCAGAACTGATGCAAATGGCGACTGAGCATAGGGTGATGCCACTTTTGTATTGGAACCTAAACAGCACCTGTCCGGAAGCGGTTCCGAAGAATATTCTGGCTAAGTTGCGGGCTGATTTTCAAACCCTCACGCGACGCAGCCTATTTTTGAGCGGCGAACTGGTTAGACTCGTAAATCTATTTGAAGCACAAGGAATTCCGGTTCTACCTTTCAAAGGGCCAGTATTAGCCGCTTCTGCCTACGGTAATTTGTTGAGAAGACAGTTCTGGGATTTAGACATTCTGGTGCAAGAAAGAGACATCGAAAGGGCAAAGGCGCTGTTTTTGTCTCAAGGATACCAGATGAAAATCGAGCGCATCGAAGTGACTCAAGAACAGGAAGCGGCTTTTGTGCGATCGCCTCATATTCATCAATTTGTACGCGAAGCCGCCTATCCATTTAGAAACCACCAGAAAGGAGTGTTGGTGGAACTGCACTGGGGAGTAATGCCAAAGTATTTTTCTTTTCCCATCGATTCTAAAGAATTGTGGGATGACCTGGAGCCAGTCTCCATTGCTGGAACGACAGTTCCCAACCTCTCGCCAGAGAATTCGTTGCTAACGATTTGCGGACACGGAACCAAAGACTGTTGGACGCAACTGGCAAGAATCTGCGACGTAGCCGAACTTATCCGCAGCCATCCGCAGCTAGATTGGGTCAAACTGATGCAGCAAGCTAGCGCCAAGGGCGGTCAGCGAATGTTGTTTATAGGTTTAAGGCTGGCACATCGTCTTCTAGGAACTGCCCTGCCAGATGATGTTTGGCAAAAGATTCAGGCTGACCCAGCGGTAGAATTGCTGGCGGCTGAAGTATGCGAACAGCTTTTCCGTTCGTCGGACGGATCTGTTAAAGACGGGACAACCACCCGCTTCCATTTAAAAGCCAGAGAACGCCTAATTGACAGGGTGCGGTATTCTCTGAAATTAGCAATCACGCCGACTACTACCGACTGGTTGCTACTACCCTTGGCGGAATTTCCAGCTTTCCTTTACTATTTGCTGCGACCACTCAGGCTAATAGGAGAGCAAATATTAAAAAGATTCAAGGTGAGTAAAAAAAACTTATGATTTTCATGCTTAAACTATAAAATTTATTCCTTAATCAAAATGGTAGTAAGTAAGGAATAAATCTTTTTCAATTTTAAACCGGATACATATTATGAGCTTTAAATTTAAACTAAATCAAAAGTTCATAATATGTATTTTGTAATAACTAATATTATTTAAAATCGTTAATTTATAATATAAGCGGAATCATTATAAAGTCTATAAGTTTAGTAATAAACCTAATTAGTTATACCTTGACATTAGAATATCTCAAGGTTAGCTTAGGGTTAAGAAAAGCGAAACAAAGCTTGGTAGTATAGCAAAAAAATCATGAATCATTCAGAGATATTTAAGGCGAATGCTCCTAAAGTTGTCCACGAAACGATTGATGGTGAAGTTGTAATCGTCAACTTGGATAAGGGAGATTATTATAGCTTAGTAAAAGTTGGAGCTGATATTTGGGAAGAAATTATTAAAGGGACTTCCAAAAGCAATATTATCCAAAAAATAATCCAGTGCTATGATGGCGATCGCCAAAATATTGAAAATACTGTCAATGATTTTATTGCCAGATTGCAGCAAGAAGAACTCATTACTCTTGATGGCACAGAAGATCCTAAAAATTTAAATATAGACAGCGCACCAAGCACCACAAACGACAATCCTGAAAAGCTCAGCTTTTCACCCCCAACTTTAGAAAAATATACAGATATGGAAGAATTGCTAGCTTTGGACCCCATTCACGAAGTGAATGAGGTGGTGGGCTGGCCTAATGTTAAAGTTGAAGCCTGATTAAATCAGCATTTGGCATCATTATCAGCAGCTTCAAAGTGTGTTGGGAAGGGGCAGTCGTCAGGATTTGCCCCTAGGTTTCAGCTAATTCCTTAAGTTTTTTCAACATGATGACTAACGAGTTGGCATCTGAGATTGCCACTAAAACAGAAGCGAAAGACCCTTTAGCCTTTTTTAATACGGTTTATGAATTATACGAAAAAGCTGAGGCTGCATCTGGTTCTATTGACCGTTTTTATTGCTTAGGCGGGTTTAAAATTCGGTTGCGTTTTGCTGGTTCAGCTTTAATTTCCTACATGACACCTGCTTTAGGACATTTAGCGACAGAACCCGTTTCAGATCCAGCGCTGACAGTTTGTTTGTGGGATAGCGCCTCGACAAACACCGTAATGCCACCTCCACCTTGGCAAATAAATCATCATCATCCAAAGCGTGGGGAAATTATCGGGTTTACTAATGAGCGCATTCATACCAGTTTCCAATGGGGAGCGTTTGCGTTAAGTATTTTAGATAGCGATCGCAACCTGGGAATCTATTGGGTTGAGACAACCGAACAACTTCCTTACTGGGAGGCAGGTTCTCCGCTACGGACAATTTTTAACGTCTGGATGAGTAAGCGGGGACTGCAACTGGTTCATGCGGGTGCAGTTGGAATGCCCAGTGGCGGCGTGTTGCTAGTCGGAAAAGGGGGGTCTGGTAAATCAACTACAGCTTTAACCTGCCTTAACTCTGAGCTTTTCTATGCCAGCGACGACTATAGTTTGATTACTTCCGACCCCACTCCAACTGTTTTTAGCATTTACAGCACTGGCAAAAAAAATGCCGATGATGTTCAAAGATTACCCTTTCTGGCTAAGGCGATTAGCAATAGCGATCGCTTAGATTCGGAAAAAGCGCTTTATTTCATCAACGACCATTTTCCCGAAAAAATCTTGCCCAGTTTTCCTCTACGAGCGCTTTTAATCCCACGCATTACTGGGGGAAGCAATACCACCTTGAAAGCTACCTCATCAGCAGCAGGATTGGCAGCACTTGTTCCCAGTACAATCCTGCAATTACCGGGTGCTGGCAAGGAAGCTTGCGAGCTGATGACAAAAACTGTTAGCCAGCTAGCTTGTTATTATCTAGAACTCGGCACTGACCTGAAGCAAATTCCTGAAGTCATTTTAAGCTTACTTTCAAAGCAATAGCCCATGAATAATAAGGAATTCTTCGTTAGTGCGATCATCCCTGTCTATAACGGAGAACAGTTTCTAGCAGAAGCTATTCAAAATATCCTCAATCAAAACTATCAGCCTCTAGAAATCATTGTTGTTGACGATGGCTCAACAGATAAAACGGCGGAAGTTGCTGCTCGCTATAAAGATAGTATTCACTATGTTTATCAGCCTAATAGCGGGCCATCAGCAGCTCGTAACCGTGGTTTAAAAATGGCAAAAGGGGATGCGATCGCTTTTCTAGATGTCGACGACTTGTGGTCTGAAAATAACCTAAAATTGCAAACAGATTACTTAGTAGATAACCCATCAGTAGAGATTGTTCAAGGATTAATCCAAAACCTGAAAATTTCTCAGTTGACACCAGAAGGTGCAATCTTTGAAAAACATTATCAGCCTTATAATTACATCAACTTGGGAAGTGCCCTTTATCGAAAATCCGTGTTTGATAAAATTGGCTTATTTGATGAAAGTTTAAGTTTTGCTGAAGATGTTGATTGGTTTGTAAGAGCCTGGGAAAATAGGGTGTCAAAGGTGGTGCTAGAACAGGTGACACTTTTTTATCGAAGGCACCAAGACAATATGACTGTCGGGAAAAATTTAATTGAATTGGGGTTTATTAAAATTTACAAGAAACATCTCGATCGGTGCAGGCAAAAAGGGCAGTTTGCTAATAGTTCGCTACCAGGAATGCCTAAAATAAACGAATATCTGGGCGCGCCTCCGAATACGCCCAAATTTTTTTGATGAAGAGCTAATTAAACAGCAAATTTTAAAAAATCAAGTAGAAGGAGGTATCGGAAT
The DNA here is from genome assembly GCF_039962015.1 of Trichocoleus sp. AS-A1. NCBI lineage: Bacteria > Bacillati > Cyanobacteriota > Cyanophyceae > Leptolyngbyales > Trichocoleusaceae > Trichocoleus > Trichocoleus sp. AS-A1. Next base: position 46,306 of record NZ_JAMPKG010000036.1, read on the forward strand.
GGAAAATCATCTACTAATCAGTGTCATCATCCCAGTATATAACTGCGATCGCTATTTAGCTGAAGCGATTGAAAGCGTACTAGCTCAAACCTATCAATCCATAGAAATTATTGTCGTAGACGATGGTTCAACCGATGGTAGTGCAGAAGTCGCAAAACGCTTTGGCTCATTAGTGCGATACTATTTTCAAACTAACAGTGGTAGTGCTGCTGCCCGCAATCACGGCATAGAATTATCACAAGGTAACTTCTTTGCTTTTCTCGATGCTGATGATTTGTGGGTAGAAGATAAACTGGCAAGTCAAATGACAGCTTTTGAAAGCGAACCTGAACTAGATCTAGTATTCGGATTAGTCGAACAGTTTTATAGCCCAGACTTAGAGGAGAGTATGAGGGCAAAAATCCACTGTCCTACTGAGTTAGTACCGGGACATATCCCCTCAGCCTTACTGATAAAACGAGATGCTTTTTTCCGTGTAGGCTCTTTTGAACCTAACTGGACTATAGCAGAATTTGCCAGTTGGTATGTGCGTGCTGTTGAGTTAAAACTTCGGATGAAGATTCTACCATATTTGGTTGCAAAGCGACGTATTCATAAAAAAAATAAGGGAATTACAGAGCGCCAATTCCAAACTGAATATATTAAAATTCTTAAAGCTTCTCTTGACCGACGACGCGCCGCAGGTGATCGGGTAAACAACTCATAGTTATTGCCATGAAAATCAATTTTAAAATTCGTTTAAAAGCCGCCTTAAAATCCTTCATTAATCCATCTCTATCTATCCCTCCAAAGCCAATTATTCAGCTTCAAGAAGTAGAGCCTTCTAGGGTAATAGATAATCAACTGTTAGCAGGGAAAAATGTTTTGATAACTGGGGCTGGTAAAAATATTGGCAGAAGCATTGCCCTAGAGATGGCTAAACAAGGTGCAAATGTTTTTTTCACTGAAATTGATCGGGAAAGATGTGAAAAATTAGAACAAGAATTAACTAGCTATTCAGTTCAAGTTAAAAGTTTTATTTCAGATATTACAAACAATGAAGATGTAGATGCTTTAAAAACTTTTTTTGTGCAGAGCAATATTACTATTGATATACTGATTAACAATGCAGGTATTCAATTTGAAACAATAGGCATAAAAAATCTAAATTTAGATGAATGGCATAAAACTTTTAATACAAATGTTTTCGGTCCCATGTATCTAACGAAGCTGATCTCAATCATGATGATAGATAAGCAAATTCAGGGAACTATTATATTTATTACTTCTTTACACCAAGAGACACTTGTACGTTGGCTTAGTTATAGTTCTTCAAAAGCTGCCTTAAAAATGATTATAGAAGAATTGGCTATCGACTTAGCAGCCTATGGGATCAGAGTGAACGGAATAGCTCCCGGTTGGGTAGCGGAAGATGACCAGGGAATTCCCCTCCCTCATAAATATACGCCGCTGCATCAAAGTTCAATAAGTCCTCGTTATATTGGTCGAGCGGCTGTTTATTTAGCCTCAGACTATTTTTCTAAATTTACTACGGGAACAGTGTTAAAGATTGATGCAGGACTATCATTATATAATTATCGTGTTAGCCAACATCCATCTCAGTAGAAGAACCATATTATTTTTTATTTTCTTACTTGGATTTGGATTTTTCATAAGTATATTCAGTCAAAATAAAAGAAAAATGTTTTTGATAGAGAAATGGATAAAAACTCTATTAGCTTCTGGTTGTCTAAATGCAAAATCTCAATATTTTAAAACTATTTTCCCTGAAAAAGTAAAGCTCGAACGGGTGGCAACCGGATTTAAATTTACTGAAGGACCCATTTGGTTTGCTGAAGAAAAGTATCTCCTCTTTAGTGATATTCCAGCTAACAAAATCTTTAAACTGACTCCCAGTAGTGACGTAACAGTCTTTAGAGAGACTAGCCATAATTCCAATGGTTTGACTAGAGATAAGCAAGGACGACTCATTGCTTGTGAACACGGAACGCGCCGCGTCACCCGCACCGAAAAAGATGGTTCGATTACCGTCTTAGCTGATAAATTTCAAGGTAATAAACTGAATAGTCCTAATGATATTGTCGTGAAAAGTGACGGTTCTATCTACTTCACAGATCCGCCTTATGGCATCAAACCCGAACAGCAGGAACAACCAATCCAGGGGGTTTACCGCCTCTCGCCTGATGGCAAAGAAATTATAGTCGTAGCCGATGATTTTGATAAACCTAATGGACTAGCATTTTCACCGGATGAAAAAAAGCTTTATATCGACGATTCTGAACGCCGTCATATTCGCGTGTTCGACGTTCAAGCTGACGGTAAACTTGCTAACAGCCGCATTTTTTACAAGATGAATGGTAAGAAACCTGGTTTACCCGATGGGATGAAAGTAGATGTGCAAGGACATCTGTACTGCACAGGTGCAGGAGGCGTGTGGGTTTTCGATCCAGAAGGGAATCATTTGGGAACAATTGTGACTCCGGAGGTGCCAGCGAATTGTGCTTGGGGAGATGATGATTTGCAAAGTCTTTATATTACTGCTGGCACTTCTGTTTACAAAATTCGAGTAAATGTTCCAGGCATCAAAGTGCCTTAATTGATTACCATCGTTTAAAATTTTCAATTACAAAAGATGCGTAAAATGAATCTATATAATAAGGATAGCTGTGACTGGCTTAATTCCGAGCAAAAATTGCTTTTGCGGGCAGCACTGTTGCAGGGAGAAGAGGCAATTGATTCTTGGAATCAATGGAAAGCATCTGCCAATATTGAGAATCTCGATGTAGAATCCTATCGATTGCTGCCTTTACTTTATCGCAACTTATCCGCACATGGCGTGACGGATCTGCATATGGCAAGACTGAAGGGAGTTTACCGACGCACATGGTGTGAAACCCAAGTTTTGTTGCAACAAATCGCAGCTATTATCAGTTGTTTTCAGAATGATGGTATCACAACAATGCTGCTCAAGGATGCAGCTTTGAATATACATTATTACAAAGATTATGGCTCCCGAATGATACATAATTTTGATCTTTTAGTTCATCCAGCAGATGCTTTAGCAGCCATAAGTTCGTTACAAAAAATTGGCTGGAGAGCTAAAGGAAAAATACCAGTTAAAATTACGCCTTTCTCTCATAATCTAGGATTTGAGAATGAATTAAAACAACAGTTTAATCTTCGCTGGCATCTGTTCGCAGATGGTTTTCAAGAAGATGCTGAAAAATATTTTTTGGATAGTGCGATATTAACCAAGCTGGATGACTTATCAACTTATGTTTTAAATCCTACCGATCAGCTATTGTACGTTTGTGTATATGGAGGAATGAGTAATTTTGTTTTTCCAATTAGTCGGCTAGCTGATGCCGCAATACTTCTCAACTCATACCAAGCAGAAATTGATTGGAACCGACTGGTAACTCTGGCACAAAAATATCGCTTAATTTTGCCCATACAAAATATACTGACAAAATTACATAAAATCCTATATTCCCCAATCCCTCTGTCGATTTTACAAGAAGTACAGAGTATACCCGTTTCTAAATTTGAGTGCAGCGAATATCAGCTCACGAGTAGAAAAAGAAAATCATTTTCCGAGGGTTTGATAATGAGATATATACAATATTCAAGAGCAGTAAATACGGATAATTCTAAATTAGAATTTTTAGGTTTTCCCAGATATCTACAATATATCTGGGGTTTAGAACATTTATGGGAAGTTCCATTGCAAGCAATGATTCGGGGTATAAAAAGGCTCGTTTGGTAATCGCGATCGCTTTCACCTGAAAAGAGATGAAGAAAACCAGGGTTGGAAGCGATCGCCATCAATGCACTAGCAGATAACTATAAGCGTCTCCTAAAGCCCTTTACACATTTCCCTACCAGCCGGAAGAGGCAAGTTTCATACATGAGATAGAGCCTAGACACTCCAGAATCTGAGAACTTAAGAACAAATAAAGAAAATTCTCAACAACTGCTTTCTAATAATCATGATTGAAAATCAAATCAAGACAGCAGCATTGCTGGGACTCCTCAGCGGTCTTCTGGTTCTGGGTGGCTATTATCTGGTCGGCAACGAGCAGGGGCTATATTTAGGTCTGGCTTTTGCTGCATTCAGTAGTTTTAGCTCCTGGTACTATTCTGACCAAGCGGCTTTGATGGCGTATCGCGCCCAACCGCTAGAGCGTCAGGAGGCTCCAGAACTCTACGATATGGTAGCTTCTTTAAGCCAAAAGGCGGGGATTCCCATGCCGAAACTGTTTTTAGTGCCAACCAAATCCCCCAATGCTTTTGCAACCGGACGAGATCCGGATCATGCTTCTGTGGCAGTGACTCAAGGGATTATAGAATTACTCTCCCGCGAAGAACTTGAAGGTGTTTTGGCTCACGAACTTACCCACGTCAAAAACCGCGACACTTTAACTCAGGCAGTTGTAGGCACCATCGCTGGAGCGATTACTTTTGTCGGACGGATTCTCACTTTGGGAGCGCTCTACGGCCCTGTCACCCGCGATGACCGCAGAGGTGGAAACGCTTTGGGTGCCTTGTTTCTAATCGTTTTGGCTCCTATTACTGCGGCGCTAATCCAGTTTGCGATTTCCCGCACCAGGGAGTATTCTGCTGACTTGGGTTCGGCTGAAATCACGGGGAATCCTTTGGCGCTTGCCAGTGCGTTGGAGAAGCTTGAGGCAATGGGTCATCAGATTCCGATGAACGGCAATCCCACGATGTCGCCGCTACTGATTGTCAATCCTATCTCGACAAAAGGGTTGCAATCTCTTTTCCGTACCCATCCCCCGACTGAGGATCGGATTCGTCGTCTCGTAGAATTGGCTCAGCAACAAAAGCAACAAAAGCAAATGACTCCAGCGATCGCATAATGTGCAAGCAGTGCTGGTGATGCTTGATTTTAGCCGGTGGTAACGCCGGTTTTTTATTGAATGAGGATGCTAAACCGGAGATGTCTCGCGTTTCGATTATTATTCCCACGCTGAATGAGGCGACGTGCTTGGAACGCACGCTGCGCCAGTTGAATTTGCTAGATCCTCCAGCTTGGGAAGTGCTGGTGGTAGATGGGGGAAGTGACGATGAGACAGTTGCGATCGCCCAGCATATCTTACAAGCGATCGCACCGTTATCTCAAGCTCGCGTCCTCTGTTGTGATGTTCGCGGGCGTTCGGTGCAGATGAACCGAGGCGCAGAGGCGGCGACGGGGGATATCTTGTGCTTTCTGCACGCAGATACTTCGGTTCCAGATGACTTTGTGGCAGTGGTTGAGCAAACTTTAGCCGACCCAGCCGTTGCTGGCGGCGGGTTTATTTCTCTGATGACAGGTTCCCAGACGACACGCTGGGGAGTTTCGCTGCATAATTACCTGAAAACTTACTACGCGCCGCTGCTTTTCCGACCTCGTTTGTTTTTTCAGGGGTTGCGATTGTTATTTGGCGATCAGGTGATGTTTTGTCGTCGCGCCGATTTCTGGAAATGTGGCGGTTTCGATCCAGCATTGCCAATTATGGAGGAAGCGGATTTGTGCCTGAAGCTGGTGCAACGAGGTCGGATTCGTCAAGTAAACCGAGTTGTGCAGAGTAGCGATCGCCGTGTGGCAAAATGGGGTTCGCTGAAGGCTACCGCGATATATCTCTACATCGGCTTTCTTTGGGGTATTGGAGTTGAAGCAACTTACTTGAAAAAGTTTTATGAGGAAATTCGCTAATTCGTTATTAGTTATAGAATCTGTTTAATTTCCCATAGTAAAAGAACCCCACCCCCAACCCCTCCCCGCAAGCGGGGAGGGGAGCCAGAGCCGCAGGCGTTGGCGGGGTGGGGTTCCGGGGAGTGGGTAATTACTGAATTTGATATCAAAGTGCATCTGCTGTCGCTCAACTAACAACTAATAACTCTTTTTTTCATTCAGATTCCAGTCGTAATAGAGATAGGAAATCGGCGTTGAAGCGTCAAGAGGCACGTCGGTTTTTAAATACAAGCGGATGTATTCAGGAATTGAAGGTGCGACTTTCAGTAAATCGCTCTTGTACCACTTGAAAATTTTGCTACAGTAAAGCGTTCCCGTTTGGAAATCGTAGCGAACTTTATCGGGATTATTGATAAAACGGCTGGCGTCATCCTCTAACTGAGTCCGCACCGATTCCGGAAAGTATGCACCGTTTCGCAACAACGGACAACCGATGGATGCACAAACAAGGGCGAAGTGGATGAGGGGTTCGTCAAATTCGCGGCGGAGGATGCCATGTTCGATTTGGTTGAGGCTGTAGCGTTTACCTGCAAAGGAATAGACGGGACGGATGAAGAACAACAGGAAGGCAAGCCAGTTGGGAATTCCTAAAATCTTCGGTCGGATGGAGGGGATGGGATAGCGTTCTAGAACTTGATTGAGCGCGATCGCATTATATAAATTCAGCCACAGCGCTAACCGTTCATCTAGGTTGGGATAATCCCCCAAATCTACTTCCTGCAAGGAATTCAGCCATTGTGAAAGCGCTTGCGATCGCTCTGAAGACCAAGCATGATAATCGACGCGACCTTCTAGATCGACGTATCGGCGCAGTAGCTCATCCCAAACTGTAAAGTCGATCATGGCTCAATACTTTCTCCGAGCGGACAAATCTAACCCCATATTAGAGTTACTCCCAAAACCCGCCAAGAAATAAATTTCTACAGCTTATATCCAAAGTTTTTTTTAATGGACTGAAATCTTTATCTAGTCAGTATGAGACTCCTATGCAAAAGGAATTTGGCTATTAGCCAGAGATTTTTATCTCTGGAGGTATTGCGACTGATGCAAGATGTGTGGTTCCCTATAAGTGAAGGAAGAACAACTAACCTTTCCTCTTCTTTTAGAGGATGTTTTGAAAGGTAGGGTTAGTTGGAAAAAAGCTCACAAAGCGGAAGCTGAAATTGCAAACATTAACACCACGCGCACGCGAATGACTAGCGCATATTAAGCGCAATCTAACGTGTGTTTATCTGGCGATTATCAAAGAATACTCGAAACATCGGAGGCTTTTATCTATATAGCTATTACTCGGATTATAACTGCATAATAAACATTGTCTTTGACTTATTTAAATTTTAAAAAAACCTTTCTTGGTTTGATGTTTAACAATCGCTTAAGTGTTCAATCCTTTATTTTTGGTAATTAATCTATAAAAATAGAAATCATAGCCAAACAATAAGTTTTATTATTAACAATTATTTAAGCGATAAAAAACTGATAAAAACATGGGTTAAGCTATCGAACAGTAAAAGTATCTCCTTGTAAGGGGTTCAAAATTTGCTCTGCTGCAAGGGACAAAAAAACCTTATAGTGCTTCTCGCTTGAGTGAAGCACACTCAAGCCCTAACTTCCAATAGAGTTCCTGGAATCGAGAAGCGGGCTAATTTGAAAGCCTCTCTCTGATTTTAAAGAAAGAGCAAAACTTTACCGTATATACGTGAGAACGGCTATATTATTTTTCTTCTACCTAGAGTGAACCAAAAGAACTAC
>NZ_JAMPKG010000037.1:0-51994 GCF_039962015.1 Trichocoleus sp. AS-A1
CCGAGCTGCTATGGATAATAATTACATGCTCAAGATTTTGGCTGCTTGTTTAACCCAAATTGATCAGAACTCTCAACCCGCTTGTCAATAGCATTTGAGATGCGCTTGCCCTGGTAGTATATCCTCAGTAGTTGAGGTAGTCAAAGTCGGGCAAGAAGACTTTTAAAACATCCTCTAACAGGTAAAAAGCTCCCATCCCTGCCAGTAGAAATTGGGCAACTGCGTTCTTTGACATATCTCTATCTGAGTAGCAACCTACTGGCATCCCTGCCAGTAGAAATTGGGCAACTGCATTCCTTGACAAATCTCGATCTGAGCTTCAACCAGTTCGCATCCCTACCGCCAGAAATTGGGCAACTCCATTCTTTGACAGAACTCAATCTGATTAGCAACAAGCTCACATCCCTGCCAGCAGAGATCGGACAACTGCATTCCTTGGAAAATCTCTATCTGAGCTTCAACCAGTTCGCATCCCTACCGCCAGAAATTGGGCAACTCCATTCTTTGACAGAACTCAATCTGATTAGCAACAAGCTCACATCCCTGCCAGCAGAGATCGGACAACTGCATTCCTTGGAAAATCTCTATCTGAACGTCAACCAACTGGCATCTCTGCCAGCAGAAATTGGGCAACTGCATTCCTTGAGAATTCTCAATCTGGTTGGCAACCCACTCGTATCCCTGCCAGCAGAGATCGAGCAACTGCATTCCTTGACTGTTCTCTATCTGAGTAGAAATTCCCTTCCAGATTTATCGCTGTTAGCTAACCATCCCAATCCAGAACTGAGGGTTTATTGTTTTGATGTTGACCTTCCTCGCCGCTATTGGACGCACCTGAACCAGTGGCAAGCTGAATGGCTGTTGACAGAATCCAATGCGGAAGTCCGACGAGTGTTAATTCAACAGATTGGCTACGAACGCATTTGTCAGGAGTTGGCGGCGCAAGCGATAGATACCTGGCGCGAATACACCCTGCTCAAAATTGATGCAGATATTGATGTCGAACCCATCCATCTGGTGAAAATGACCTGTCCCAGTACGAACCACCTTCACGTTCTGCGCGTTCCACCCGCTCTCACTTCTGCTAGAGAGGCAATACGTTGGGTTAATTGGGACGTTGACGCAGAAGCGTTTGCTGTAGAAACTTAGCTAGAGCTGTAGCAATTTCGTTTGTCTAATCTAAATTTACCTACCTTCACTTGAGATTCATTCGACGCCTATAATATGTGGCTTTCGAGATGCCGAGGGAGCGACAAATTTCTTCAATTGTGTCGGGGCTGTCGTCAGCCAACTTGATCGCGGTGAGAATTTTCTTGTCAGAGTGCTGCTCTCTCCTACCGCCCTTCTTCCCTCTAGATCGAGCAGCGGTTAACCCGGCATTCGTGCGCTCTCGAATAATTTGCCTTTCAAATTCCGCGATCGCTCCGAAGATGCTGAAGACCAACCTGCCGCCAGAGCTGGTCGTGTCAATTGCTTCTGTCAAACTGACAAACCCAATCCCTCTAGTGCTAAAGTTTTCAACCAGTGTCAGCAAATGTTTGAGAGATCGTCCAAGCCGATCGAGCCTCCAGACGATTAGCGTGTCACCTTCACGAAGCTGGTCAAGGCACTTGTCGAGTCCTGGTCTAGATTCCTTAGCGCCGGAAACAGTATCACTAAAAATCTTTTCGCACCCAGCTTTTTTTAAAGCGTCCTTCTGCAAATTCAAAGTTTGGTCATTGGAACTCACCCGACAGTATCCAATTTTCATTCAAAATGTCTCATAACTCATCTATTAATTGTCTCACGAGACATAGATAAAAAGACGGGTTATGAGACACGATGGAATAAGGGTTTGAGCCGTTTTTATGGAGGTGGAAAATCTGTCTCGTAAACGGTCGCTTGGGGGCAAACTACGCTGACTGCTCCCTTGCAGTGAATTTGAAAATATCTGGAAAGATTCCGGATAACCCACCTTCAGCAGCGTAGTATCTGGAAAGTTTCTACCTAAGTACTGAATTTGGGGTGTTTATGCTGCATCATTCTGCCTATCCACCCCAAATTGGGATCTTATATGAATGTTAGATCGACTATGAAACCTTTTGCATTGGCAACTTATAGCTACTTCGTTGGTAGCTAGCTTGCTGTATAAATCTGAAGAATTTCCGTGAAACTACATGAAAACTCTTCGGATGAATGAGAAGAGACTTGGCTAAATGCAACAGACTTAAATAGGAATTGAATATGAGACATTCTCGATTGTTTCACTTCACCACCACTGCCCTTCTAAGTTTATTCATATTCCTCCTACTGCACTTGTGGCAACCCTCAGTAGTCAATGGGCAAGAGAGTCTCAAAGATTCGCTGCGTTTTAACAACTCCCTGCCCAAAACTGAATTGTTTTCAGAAATTGATAGCTATTCTAAACAAGTAGCTAAATTTTTAGTAAAAAATGCTGATCAAAAAGATTTTGCTGCAACTCTAGATAATCAAGACCAATATGAAAAAGGTTTTTCTACTTCTAAGCAGCTACTGCCATTAAAACCCTTTTCCAACTGGAATAGATTTGGAAAAATTTTCCTGGATGCAGAGGGTAGATTTCGACTAGATGGTAATAAGCTCAAGCTCACAGGCAATAAAGCTTCTGCTGATGCAACGCTTAAGATTCGACACGACATTGTGCCCAGTATGCCACCTCATTTTAGTGTTCATTTTCATGGTGAAGCTTCCGATCAAAACATATTTTCAAACAAATCAAATGAGATAGGAAAAGTTGAGCTTACGTTTGAAGGATTACTGCTTAAAGGAGTTCCTAATTATCTTAGAAATAGCAATGTTGCTCAAAGAGAGTTTGAGAAATATGGGATTAAACTAGAAGCTGATAGCGATCCAAATAAAATCACAGATAAGGCTACATTAAAAAGAACATTAAGTGCATCTGGCCTCAGTGCGATTGACTTATACACGGCATCAAACGAACTTAAGAACGTTGAAACAAGGCTAGATGCAAACAAAAAACAAATATTGGAGTTACGGTCAACAATTGCTAATCTTAATGCACGAATAGAGCAAGCGCGCCAAGGAACAAATCCCGATAATATAGGGGAACTAGAAAAACGGCTTGGGGAATACCAAGCTCAACTTAAAAAACTTCAAGTAAATCCACTTTCATCAGTAGTGGATGCTGTAGTTGGTGGCAATAACGTATCAGAAGCTACATCCAACTTAAAGAAGGAAATTGCTGCTCTTGAAGAGCAAATAAGGCAAGCGCGTGTTACTTATAATGAGGCGCTTATACCTATTCTGCAAAATAATTTGAAAGGAGTTCAAGATAGACTTCAAGCTGAGCAGGACAGCCTACAAAAAAATATCGCTAGCAAGTATCAAACACTAGCAAGTATCCCCCTCACTACGGAATTTACTTGTGGACCTGAGTTTGTGCGGAAAGTTGAGTTCCCAATTGTTGAGCGAAAGGTATCAGTGAGTGGGCAAGGTAGTTCAGCCAAGGCTGGTGTTGGAGTTAGTGGGGATGTAGTGATTGATATTAGCAAACCAACTTGTAAAGCTACCCTTGTACCTCCCTTTAAGTTGCAGTCTTCTATTTATTCAGATGTCAGCATCACCTCAAGTAGCTACATTGGGGCACAGGCAAATGCCCAAGCAGAAATTGGTGTCAATTTCCAAGACAGTGCAAATGCGAGAAATAAGTATGGAGATTTTCAAATAAAGCTGTACAAGGTAGCGCTGGAAGAATCTGAAAAACAGGCAATTACAGAATTCGTCTATAAAACTATTGAAGATGCGAAAAAAGACCAAAAGGTGGTAGAGAGCCTTGCTAAGAAAATAGAGGTTGAAATGCTACCATCAATTGTCAACCCAGCTATAGATGGCTTAGTTGACTCTATCAATGTAGATACTTGTTCTTTGCTTGGGGGACAGATAAAAGACTTTAATAGACAGGCGAAAGGTGACATAAAGACACTATGGGATGTTTGTCGCGTTGGAAAACTAACAAAAATTCCTAAGCCAACTACAACATTAAATTTTGTAACAGCCAGGGAGGAAGAACTAAGGGGTAAAAGAAGACAACTAGGAGAATTGGAGGAGAAATTGTTAGGCAAACTAACTAGATTTGTAAATAGCGTAGATGTACTTTGTAATCCGAAAACTCCTAAACCAAGGGCTTTAAAAGATTCATGTCAGCGTAGAAGGGATCTCAATACAAATATTGAAAGATTGGCGAGAGAACTTTCACCGTTCAATACTCCTGAAAAATTGGCAGACCTAGAACGAAAATGGAAAGACTATAACATTCAGCAAACATACATCTTTGAGAAAAATGCCAAAGATAAGTTCCGAAATTTGATTAGAGATATCGCGAGCAATCACATCTTCCGAAAACTGGGAGATATAAATAGTAAATCAATTGCAAAAGCAATGCTCGAAAGAGCATGGGAGTTTGAGGAGACAGGTGGCAAGGTGAATGAATGGGTTGACTTGGGCAATGAAATTTTGCAAATGGGGAACCTGATTCCTGAACGCTTATCGATAGGTGTTTCAGCTTCTGCAAGAGCTGCATTGAGTACGACAGCAACTTTTCTAACAACTAGACCTGAGATTGCAAATACGTCAGAGCTTAAATTCAATAATGCAGAAAAACCTTTCCTTAGTACGGAATTTTCGGCTTATCAAAATGGACCCGATGCTAAAGAAGGAGTAATTGGTGGCTTTAATCCTCTTGGTATAAAGTTCACAATAAAACAGATTGTTTGTGTAGGCGGTAAAGTTAGCGGCTCGGATTGCTCATCTCCAAAAGCCAAAAAGATCCCTAAAGACTTTGGAAGAGATAAGCCTTGGTATATTGAATCAACGCCAGAAGCGTTTGAAAAGCTAGCTCCTGGGACAAAAATGTAATTAGGCAATCTCTTCTCAAGAAACTGAGCAGGATAGTCATAGACTAGCAAGTTGATACTACGCAACTTGAAGTAGTTTTTGGTTATCCTGCATGAGACAAGCATACTCAAAAAGTTCAATTTTCCCCTACATCGTTCCCTTTAAGGTCAATCTTATCTAATCGGAGTAACTAATGCTATCAGCATCTGGAAAGCTTGAGAGTAAGTTAACACTAGAGAATAAAGCCACAATAGTCTGGGTTTTAGCGCTATCTTTGTTGTTAGCTGCATTTTTTAGCTTTTGTCAAATTTTTAGACCTCCTTCTATAGCTAATCCAGTAGTTTTGTCAATTTCATCCCCTACAGAAGTTGAGCAACAAGTTCATTCTTGGTTGCTCAACTATTCAGACCTTAGCCAAGCACAAAACCGCCATAGCGCTTTTCGAGATCTCACAAGAATTCTGCAACAATATGAAAATGCTGCTCAGGAAGTTGAGCAGACGGTACTCTTAAACCGCAAGAGTAATATTAATCTACTTGCAGTAACCGTAGGTGCTTTATCCTCTCAAGGAACGCTTCAAGCACAACAGGCGTTATGCGCTACTCTACAGGTATTCCATAACAACACAGAGAAAGTGATGCTCTTATTGCCGCAGGTCATGTTGCTTGAAGAGCCGCAAGATTTCTTGTTTGATGAACTTCAAACTTTTATTCGTAAAAGCCACAATCCCATCCTTCGTGAGAATGCTGAATTAGCCCTTGCCGGGTTATCACGGCACGCTTATCAAGCTAATCAAGCCTTAGCTGAAAAAATTAATACCTGGCTAGAAGATAAGAAATCAACTCTATCCAAGAACTCTCAATCCCTGTCGGCATTCTTAGATCTACTAGGTAATACTGGAAGTAAACTATTTCTAGAAGATATCCTACAGGCAACGAATCACAAAGATCCTACTGTACGCGCTCATGCAGCTTTCGCTTTGCGGCTCTTTAAAGGCGATCAAATAGTCAAGACTCTAGAGCAACTTGCAGTTGATCAAAACTCAGAAGTTAAAACAAAAGCGATGGAAGCTTTGAGCTACTCCCATCTGGGCTATGGTAGTTTTGACGAAGCGGTGAACCCTGCGTAGTCCTGTCGAGTGCGCGATCTAATCGGGTCGCCGGAGGGTTTTCCCCTCCAACTCCCACAACACCCCACATGCGGGTTCGCATGTGGCGTTTCCTCAAAGAGGTTTAGACGGTTCAATTGCGAAGAACTGATGTCCAGGGCTGGCTTTTGCAATTAAGCGCCGACAATTTAAGCTACCCCGGTTGGGTTTATCGCCCCGTCAAGCTTTGCGGCTCTTCCCTGCTCTTTGAAGTTCGGCCCTTAGCCCTGTCTCACCCATTACGGTGAGCCTTTGACTACTATGGCCTCTGCTGACTTCTGCTCAATCATGCCTGACGTTTCCATCACACACGCTGCCTAAGCTGCCGTAGGGTTCTGTAGGTTGTCCATCCCTTTCAAGATGGCCCTCAATCAGACTCCCGTAGTCGCCAGACCGCCACTTGGGCAGATATCCCCAGATAAGAACAGGAACCTTTACTGCACAACTGCGCCATTTACCATGTCCTGTGAACCGAAGGATTTTGCTGTGTTGTGCCAACTCATCCTGGGGGTCTCGGCCTTCTATGACGTTTCTATCCGTCAGATGGCAGCTTTTGCCGCCAGCTTCCTCCAGACATTCCCTCGCGGGTTTGCCCTTGCTCTTGGCTAGTAGTTATCGTCGCTCGGATCGTCGAGTTGATCATTTGGACGTTGGTTCTCTCACATCTTGCACCAAGAAATGTTGATATGAAGCCCCTGTTCTTGGAGTAGAGGTTGCAATCGGAGGATGTCACTTAAGACTTTCCCGACTGGCGATCGCATTTTTGGCAGCGGTTCAGAAGTCTTGCTCGCTCAAACTAGAATTTTCGATTGAAGTTAACAGAGGATTTTCTTCCAATCCGGAATAGGTACACTTCTCTACTAGCGATCACGCTGCTGTCCGATCCGGTTCTACATCGTCATAAGTTTTTTTTTCAGCATAGGAGAGCATTGATAAGGCTGATACAGCACCTCTGACTTGTTCTGGGCGCACTTCCAAGTATTTTTGCAATTCTTCTAAGTTGCGGTGCTCGGACACTTCTTGAATGACTCGCAACGGGATGCCTGCATCGCTCATCTGGGTCAAGGCGGTGCGTCGAAAGCTGTGAGTGCTGACTCTCTCTATCCCTAGGTGCAGGCAAGCGTCTCTTAAAATTCTGGCGGCGGAGTCTGGGTTGAGGTGTCCTTGACCGTGGCGACCGGGGAATAAGAACCAGGTTCGAGGTGTGGGGTAGTAGTCAACTAACAATGACGGGGTCTGAGTAGTAACGGAACAGAAAGTCACGTTAAGAGGTGTACCAGTTGAACCTACTGAGAATTAGAAGCCTGAAACCCTTGATATTCCGTTCAAGATTTTTGTACCAAATAGCCTACAGTCTAATTGGTACGTCTCATTGAGACTGGAAAGCGCTTCTTGAAATGACTACTCGGTCAGTGTTTCAGCCTTAGCGTAAGTTTCTGTTCCATTACTACTCAACCCCCGGAACGAACAACCGATGTGTGTTCAACAGCTTACGGCATCTCTGGGTATAGTTACTAAGTTAGCAACGATTTCGGTGCGCCAAAATCTCGTGTTTAACCCCTTACGGCATCTCTGGGTGGATGTCACCAGCTTGCTGGATTTCTTACAAGGTTTAACACCTTACAGGATCAGTGGAGGATAAATGACAACTTCAGGAAAGCTTGAAATCACCATTAAAATCAGCGAATTTCCAACCGATGTAAAAACGGTTGAAAATGGCTGGAAGTCATTTGAAATTGATTGTGACGGGCGGCTTGTCAGCGTTACTGTTAAACCGAAAGTCTTTAAGAAGCTAGAACAGGCACAAGCCGAGTACCCCATGTGGGTGGCGGCGATCGCTGGAAAGATGGGTCAAACGAGTGAAAACGGCTTTGTGCTAGTAGAGCCAAACATCCAAGTTTTTGAGAAAAAGCCAAAGGAGCCAAAAGGGGCACTTGGGGTGGAGTGAGGCGCGATCGCTCAACTGATGAAGCCTAATGAAGCGTGATCACGTTTGTCACCTTCGGGTGATCGCTTATGGACTGCTGGGAAGTTCAACTTTTCACCTTCAGATACCCAAAGTACAGAGGCGGGTTTGAGGACTAATCACCTGCGTCTCATTACAAGTTTGATTAAGCAGTTTGACACCGCCAAGGAGATGGAGCAGCAGTAATCTGCCCAATTCTGGGAGGTTCGCTCTAGCGCGATCTCGCTCAAGCTTAATCTTTGCAATTTTTTGATAGTGTGTACTGTGCATCCCACGGAACCAGATAACAATCGCTGTTTCGACTTCCGACCCTCCTGCCTAGTGAAGCTAGAATTCGGAGCTCCGAATTCTAGCTTCACTCGTTATCTGGACAATAAATCCTCTGTTGAACCTCCTGAAATGTCGGTACAAAAAGGAATGAGGTTTGTTGATGAGGATCTGGTACTGGAGCAACCAACTTATGACGGCAGACCAGTGCCCACGCTGGAGCAACGATTCACACCAGAAGAAAAGCTATAGCTGCTGGATTATCACCCGCTGTTTACTGGCAGGTGTCCTCAGTACGAAATGCCCTTTGATATGAAGAACCCACCCTCAGCGCATTGGGACTGCGCCCACTGTGGTTGGGTAGATAATACTCTGTGAGCGATTGCGCTGATGTAAATTATCATGGGCAAACTCCAGCGGGTGGCTTAACGGGGTTATCTACTAAGGTTAAAAGTGTTTAGCGCTCATACCAAAAGTCGTCATTGTCTTTTCCATCAAAGTTACTTAGGACAAGTGGCAGTATCTTAAAGTTTTGAATTCAATTTTAAAAAAATCGCTCGCGCATCTGTTAAAGCCAGCCACTTTTAACCGCTCCGGCTTGATGAAAGTTTCGGGTGAAATCCAAAAACTGCGAGAGGAAAGTTGCAAGTCACTACATATTCATGAGCTGTATAACTACTCTCTAAAAATTAAGTTAAGTAGGTAGCAGCAAATATGGAGTTAAAAACAGGCAAAAGAGTGATTAAGGCCTTCTATCCTAATAATAGATAAAACATCTAGTAAACCAAGTCCTTGCCACTTAAATTAGCTAAAGGTTAAACTCTACAACAGCACCAATTAAATATCCAATCCCAAAAAGGGCGACTCTGCATTAAGCCGCCCTTTTTGCTTTTTAAGCTCAACGAGTTTCTTTGAAATCGTTAGTATTTTAGCCAAAATAGCTGTGATAAATATTCATGAAAATATTTATCACATTGGGTATCTGCTCAAAAGCTCAAAACTTGCTTACTTAAAGCGTTTCGAGGTTTTTTATTCCTAAAAAATTAGCTTCGTTTGTGGTGAAAGGAACCTGTTGGCTTTTAATGTATTATGTAATAAATACTTGCATTTGGGAAAATCAAATGACCTTGCCCGTTAACCATCCGAAAACTGCCGCAGATGTTTATCAACTTTATTGCGGTCATCTTAAATCGTCACATCCGGATGCAAAAAATGATATGACAGCACTGATTCGTACTTCTTTAATTCGCTTTACTTTACCCAAATGGGGATTCCCTTTACCGGAGCGAAAAAAGCTCACTCAAGAAGATGTTAACGCAGGCTTGGAATTTATGAAAAAGATTCCTATTCATGAATTGGAACACGCTCTTGAATATCAACAAGAAGTTTTTGCCAGTTTGGGAAATCCTGCTAGCTCTCGCACTTATCGCTTGCATCTCAAAAGACTGCTAACTTGGTGTCGTCAGCAGCCTTGGTGGAAAGGCTCTACCCGAACGAATGCTAGCAAATATTGTCCCCCTATTCGGAACAAAAGAGGCCGAGTCAACGATAATGTTCGGGTCACTGATAGAAAGCTAACAATAAATTCCCCACATTTTTTTTATGGGTTAAAGCCATCGGAAATTTCCCCAAAATTACAAGCCTCTCTCGACGATTTTTTGAAGTTTCAGACTGACTTGATGGGTAGCCACAAACGCCAAAATGGACCTTTGCGTTTGCCTAGCGCTCAAAGTCACGTTAATGTAGCAAAAAGATTGTTAGGCTGGCTTCATTATTACAAGGGCGTACCCCTGGAAAAGTTAAACCTGAAACAGCTCATTTCTGCTAGTGGCTTAACGCCTAACGGTAAGCGAAATGAAAAGGCTATCGATAAAACGATGGAATTGATTTACCAACACCTGCAATGGTTACGCGAGATCCGCGAGGCAGCACCAAGTACTGAGGTGAAAGTTGTGGAAGCTGCTGTGGCAATCGCTAAGTTTCTCTATCACAAGGAATCTAACTATCAATCTCGCGAGGCGGTTTCAAACAAACGGGTTGGATACAAAGATATTCCGATTATTGAGGAATTGCGGCAATTACAATCCAACATTATGGTACGGGTTCACAATACGCCTCGCAAATCTGATGAATCGAAAAAATGGATTGACTGGGGCACTTTCCGAGCTTGTGTGGAACGTTTGCTAGAAGAATGTGCACCTCGAAATAAATCTGGTCAGAAACGTTCGGAGCGAACTGTAGCTCAAAGTCATCAAATCGCTTTAATTTTTCTGGTGCTAAGTTTTTTCCCTGATCGAGGGCGCACGATTCGGGAATTAGAGTTAGGACGAACTTTAATTAATCGGGATGATAAGTGGTTCATTGAACACAGTGCTGCTGACTTTAAAACTGGAAATAGCTACTGCAAGAATGGTCAGAAACGAATTGTTGAGCTTCCAGCGAATGTTTATCCGTTGCTTGAGGAGTGGTTGTCTCAATGGCGGCAGGTTTTCAAACCAACTCATCCCTATGTTTTCACCCAACCCAATGGGAAACCGATGTCTGATACTTCCCTGTACAGCTATGTCCGGAAACGAGTTTATCGGTTGACGGGTCAGGCTTTTACACCCCATATGGTCAGGGATGCAATTGTCACTCATCTGAAACTCTCTGGTACGTCAGATCAGGTGCTGACGGCTTTAGCTGATCTGATGGCTCACTCGCCAGAAATGCAGAGGAAGGTCTACGACCGTCGTACTCCCCAACAAAAAGTGGCTCCTGCACTAATGGCGTTGCAATCTTTACCTACAGGTTCTTTGCCTCCACCGCCACCTCTATCTGTCAAAAATCTTTCAGACGCAGAGGGTTCATAATTGACCTGATACTATTTTGCTCAATGCTTGCTACACCTCCAGTGAAGGCAGGCAGAAAATAATTTACTAGGAGGACTCCTAGTAAATTATTTCAAGCAGGTGGGCTGGGTAGCTGAAACAATCACGATTTGTTAGAGGTTCGGAGCCATCCAGTTGCGCCTCACTCAAGCAATTTAGGAAGCCTCTACGAATGCATTGTCTGGAAACATCTCGGTATAAGGTCTCATCCTCATAGTGTTAAAAGTGCTGCAACAACTCACTACGAGAAGAAAGAGATGACTGATGCTCAGACTAAGTTTTTAGCAACTATCAAAAGCCACAGCCCTCAAATGCAGGATAGTCCTGCATACAACAAGACAAAAGCTTTGGACAAAACAAAGTTGGCGTCGGAAATGATTATTAATGAGTTCCTCGAAGAGTTTGGTCTTGATCCTAATGAATACGGCCTTTACTCGAATCACTAACTTCTCCACTGCGATCCCGGAGTCGCCCATCATTGCTATTCATGCATTTACCAGATTAGTGTCTCTAGTTTGGTTGGGGGGTTTATTGAATCGCTTTGCTACGAGTATTAACAAATCTGAAACTTCTGCATCGTCCATTGATGCGATTGCAGCCTCTAAATTTGCGCTACCCATTAATCCAAAAAAGTAATCTTTGACTTCGTTAGGGAGAGCAGCAAGGAGCTTTTCTAAGCTATCACTATAAATCCGCTGTTTCCCGTTTCTAAAGCCGCTAATCATTTGCTGACTTACGCCAGATTGCTCAGACAACCACTTAGCGCTGATGCCATATCGATCAAGAGTTTTGTCGAGAGCATTAGAAAAATTCATCATAGTAATTCAGTAATTACTGCATTACCCTATATGATAATTCAGGAGCTACTTAATTTTTTTACTTCTTTTGTTAACAACAATTATGCCACGAAAATCCAATTCAGGGGGGCAAGGATGAGTGAACAATACTATCGTCTGACCCTGGAGGATGCGATCGCTAAATACAGCAGCGGCGACATTACCGCTAAGGGATTGCTTCACTTTTATATTCTCATCAAGTGCAAACCTGGCTGGAAGCTCAGGCTTGAGCAGAGCAGAGTTTGCAGCGAATTAGGCATTCAAAAATCAGCTTTCTACGGGGCGATAAGCCGTCTCAGAGAAGAGGGTTCTATTGATTGGGAAGCACCTAAAGGGATCGTTGTTTCATTGTCAACAAGCGCAGTTTTCCGCGAATGCGGAAAAGAGTCCACGATTGCGGAAACTGAGTCCACGATTGCGGAAACTGAGTCCACGATTGCGGAAACTGAGTCCACGATTGCGGAAAAGAATTTCTCGAAAAGTCCTTCTGGTGAGGCATTTGGCGATCCTCCAAATTCTTATCAACTTTTTATTAACTCTCTCTCAGAGGTAGAGAGAGAAAGTTTTTTAGAGTTTGGAAGAAAGAGGGCAGGTCAGTTGCCGAAACCTCCGGAATTGCCCGACAGATGGATCGCTGCCAATTGGGAAGAATTAAATCAGCTATGGCTTAAGCAGCTGTCACCGTCGCAGATGCCAGCGGTGAACAAACAAAAGTGGGCAAGTGACCCTCGCCGCGACGAATGGATCGCCCAAATTCGCCAAGGTAAACCGCGCTGGATTGCTCAAGGTGAGCCAGCACTTACCAGAGATGAGCGGAAAGCTTTTGCAGAGTGGGCTGATGCTAGCGGATTAATTTGGGGGGCTGAGTCATGAATCTCCCAAAACTTCCTCGTGACATTATTCGCCCGGAAGATGAGCCGGGGCGGGATAAAGAACTGTGGCAACCAAACTGGCGTTGTTTCTGTTGCCATGACACGGGCACAATTCAAACCTACCTGGTGCAAATGGTGATTGAAGATTACCGCTGGGACACTGACCGAATTCCGGTTTGCCAGAATCCCAGCTGCGTTGCTGCTTCAAACATTAGCCAGGGACTTGAGCCTTATCTGGATTATCGGCTAGACGCTGCAATATGCCAGCAACTTGACTTAATCGACCGCGATGGCTGGCGCGAGACGCTGCGAGATGTAAATCAGCGACGGCTGAATGTTCAAGCCGTGGCTCAAAAGATGAGTTTGAGAAAGAGTGATCGCACTTCAACGGAAGAGATGGAAGCTCGCCAGCGCCACTCCGCAGCTAGAGACGGCTGGGGCAGTGAAGTACAAAACGATGATGAACGTCAATGGCTTGCAGGGAGAAACGCAGAATGACACACGAAACACCGGATTTTAATTGCACTAATATTCGCTTTTTTGACGATCGCTCGGAGGCTATCCGTTACGAGATTTTAGCCGATGGTACTTGCTCATACTGTGGGCGCGAAGCGAAGTTTATCAAACTCCCCGATGGTGATGAAAGCCAGAGCAATTCTTGTAAGTCCTGCGATTCATTTAATGAAGAATTGCCCTCTGAGAGGTTCTATGACTAACCACATAGCGGGGCTTAAGGTAGGCGATCGCGTTGAGGGCTGGTGTCCGAAGTCCCGTTGTTGGGTAAAGGTTTCGGTGGATCGCGTATCTGCAAAATCATTTCAGGGCACTGATAAACATCTCGAAAAATGGACAGGGCTAACACAGTGGAGAGAACCCAGCAATTCACCCAACTTGACTTCTGTTCCGGCGTCGGGGCAGGCTTCGCTCTCGCCGGATTGCAACTCGGTTTCGACCTCGTTGGACTCTGCGAGAACAATCTCTACTGCCGCGACATCCTCAGCAAGCGATACCCTAGACGCACAATCCTTGGAGATATCAAGCATCTGGACTGGACAAATATCAAATACAGCTGCATCACTGATGCTGACATCATCACAGCCTCGCCACCATGCCAGCCTTTCTCAGTCCAGGGAAAGCGTAAAGGAGCCGATGACGAGCGAGATTGTTTCCCCGCCGTCATCAGAGCGATCGCAGCAGTGCAGCCCAGATTTTTCTGCATTGAGAACGTGCCCGGATTACTTAGCTGCCCTTTTAAACCCGGATGGGCAAGTGGCTCATACTTTGAAATCCTCGCTGGAGCTATTGAACAAATCGGCTACAGGTGGGAAAAACTTCTTATCAGCAGCGGACACTTTGGATCGCCCTTCCTTAGAGAGCGGGTACTTTTGGTTGGAATCTCCAGGGGGCTTAAGTTCGACTGGGGAAGGGCGACCACCTGGACAGACCAGGTTAGAGAGTTTTTTGAGAGAGAACGGGCTTCTCAACAAGGGCGAGGTATTAGACCCGGCTACCCTAAGCGATTGGTACAACATCCCGAAGAATTGGCTAGACCCCTTGGAGTTCCGAGCGGCAGCGGAACTATTAGAAGCCAGAGAGCAGCAGCTGGAAATCTTCTCGATCCTAGAGTCGCCGCCGTCGCCCTCCGTCGAGTCTTGTACTTGTCATCACTCTGTTGATGGTTGTGAGGCTTGCGGCTGGTTTACCACCGTGCGGTGGAACGAAAGGGACGGCTGGGGCGATGAACCGCTAGATCCCGATGATGTCTGGAGAATAGGCGATCGTGTCCGTTGGCGGAAGGGCTTACAGCAATTTGGCACAGTTCAGGGATTGCAGCAGCAGGAGCTACTAGGAGGTAAGTTACCCCTGATAGTTGTTCGCTGGGATGGTTTTGATAGCGATGTCCTCATTCCAGCAGAGCAACTTTGGCGGGTTTGGAATACGGACCGAGCGCAACCTAAAACTAATTCCCCAGAACCGACTAGAAAGCGATCGCCTAAAGGAACTCGTCAGCCAGGGCGATGTGACAAAGGGCAAGCTAATCCATCAGGCAGAATCGAGCTTCAAACTAAGCATAAAAAACTCAGTTCTGGGGAATTAAAAACTTATGAATACAACCTCTACCGTTATCAACTGGGAGGCAGAGGAAAGGTTTACTAAAGGGCAAGCTAATCCATCAGGCAGAATCGAGCTTCAAACTAAGCATAAAAAACTCAGTTCTGGGGAATTAAAAACTTATGAATACAACCTCTACCGTTATCAACTGGGAGGCAGAGGAAAGGTTTACTCTAAGGTCATCCCGATTGGGAAACTTGAAGAAGTTCGGGAAGCGATCGCAGCGGGTCATCCCGCCGCGATAATTGTTAGTTGGTTTTGGGGTAAATAATGGGCTACAAGCTCAGCATCAATATCAATAATTGCTCCAGAGCTGGCAGGGCAATTCCTTGTAATAACTCACAATTTCTGGCTGTAAAGCAGATGAAAAGACGATTCCTGCTGAAGGAAGTCTCCTTTCATTCAATGAATCGCCTCTGTATTAAAGGTTTATTGAGTTGGAAGCATGATGTAGCAAGGTTTGTAAGTCACTCCCACGAAGATACCCTGTAACCAATTGCAAAGGGTTTTGTATGGACACTACTGTTTCCATCAGTTTGAGGACATTTTAGAGTGGCTATTTTGTCCAGTTGTCCACTGGACAAAATAAAATATGTCCAGTGGACAACTGGACAAGTTGAGATAATAATGGAAAATTTGATTAGTGTTAGCAGCTTACAAGAACGCTACAACCTAAGCAGCAGGCAGGCTGTAGACGATAGGATTAAGGGCTTAAACATCCAGAAGCCAGCACGAGGGAAGATTTCTCAAGAGCAACTGGACAAACTGGACAAACTGGACAAGTATTTAAAAACTGGGGGCAAGATTGAGAATTTTGCCCAGCCAGTAGAGGCTGAAATCCAGCAACTCCAAAGGATTTCAGCCGATGAGCGGGAATTGTCCACCGGGCAACTGGACAAGCCTGCATTGTCCAGTGGACAACTGGACAAGTCGTCAGACAATTTTATTGAACTGGTGCGAGAGATTGCCGCAGCACTGAAGCCAGTGGCACCACCAATGGAGCCGCTGCTATATCTCAAAGAATTGGAAAGGGCTGCGGCTGCTGGCTGGCTTCTCTCTACTGACCAAGTGACGAAACTCGTAGGGGTTAAGCCAATTACTAAATATGGTAAACACACTTTTATTCGTGGCTCCTTTGCCTTTTCTAAAATTCCCCTCAATGATGAGGGGGGCAAGCCTAGATTTAAAAAGATTGGCAGTCACACTGCTTGGCGCGTTTCCAAGGTTGTTGAATAGGCATTTAAAAAGCTCCTTAATCGGGGCTTTCATTTTTAGTCTGGTTCTGGGGAATTACGCTTTAGTCTTTTGTCCCATCTCTCAAACCTCTTAGTCGCGTCTTAGGTGAAAGCAATTTGCTATTTCGTCGGTAGAAGCTATCTTAATGTCCGTCAGCTCAGTAACTTTTATGTCGTTAGCAAATGAGGCTTTATTAGACCATGACCATGAGTAGCCATCGCGATGATACTGAAATCAGCGTACACGTGGACAATTAGTAAGGTAATAGCCAAGTGCAAGACAAGCAGAAACAGGAGCTAAAGGAAAAATAGCAAGCCTAAAATCAAAAGGCCCGCTAGTGTTAAGCAATGTATTAACGTGTTCTGCTAGTCGCGTCTGTATACTTTGCCATGACTCTTATCAGGTTCTACTCTAACAACGAGGGGATCGCCTGAAGGAAAATCTGGAATGAGGGCGGCTATTAGGCTATTGCAGGTTCTAAGCCAAATGGGTGTGAACCTTGTAGAAGTATCGTTGCCCATCCTGTAGTGATTCTGCCGCGCTCAGGTAAGCTGTTTCGTACCCAGGCTTCGTGGTCGCTACGAAGTTGCTTTATATACTTAACTGAGTTTGTATTTTTTTGCCCATCAAGACGGGTATGACAGTTTTGACAAAGCAAAATGAGATTGTCGTATTCATCCCGCTCTTTTTAGCCAGGGTTTTGTTTGCACGTGGACCTGAATCACTTGAGGCTTCTATATGCGCTATTTCACCAATGATGACGATAGTGTCGTAGTCGGTAGCATCTGCATACAGTTCAATTCGATAGGATGGAACTGCATAACGCCCCGCAGCACGCCCCCAAAGAATTTTTAGCGTCCGGTTACTGTAGCTTCGTCCTGACTTTTGGGTCATTACCCCTTCAAACGACATAACTAAAGGATGAAGCGATCGCACCTTCACCCTCGCCGAGTGTAAGGAATCTCCAACCGCTCCACAGCTTTACGCTTCGTTTCTTCCCCGCGTCGGTCATACTTGGCAGTGGTCACGGGTGAAGCGTGTCCTGCGAGTTTCTGCACCGTGACAATATCAGTCCCAGCATCAAGGAGGTCTGAGCAGAACGTCCTTCTAAAATCGTGGGGAGAAAATGCTGCTACAAGAGCTTCATTCGCGCGTTTTTGCACAATCAATAACACCGCTTGGGGAGTCATCCGTCGCCGTTCCACCCGTCCGCCTTTCCTGATGGGACATAATAGCGGACCCGGTGACAAGCCTCTGACAACAAGCCAATCTTCCACGAGAGCGCTCGCTACACTCGACAGATACACAGTTCTATCTTTCCCCCCCTTCCCATCGCGCACTTCCAGCTGACCGCGGCTGGCGTTAAAGTCCTTCAAATCCAGATTTACCGCTTCAGCCCGACGCAATCCAGCGCCCCTCAAAATAGCGATGAGTGCCGCATCTCTAGCACCCGTGGGTGTTGCGTCATCAACGCACACCTGAAAGAGCGCAGCAATTTCATCCTGACTCAGTGCCCGTCCTCTGAGTCCTTTTTTGACCGCTACGCTCGGAAAATCCACCGCATGAGCATAATCAGTCGCATCCATCAAATCCAATCTCAGCGCCTCTTTGAGCACTCTTCTCAACGCACACAGCATCTTATTCACTGTCGCCGGGGCGTATCGTTTCATCAGCGCCGTGCGGATAGCCGCAGTATTCTGATAGCGCAGCGCTGCCCAATTCAGTGTCATCGCATCGCACTGATTGTTCGTCAAGAGAGATGCGATCGCATCGAGTGCGTGCTGCATCGTCGGTCTGGAACCATCCGCCAGTCCGTCCAAATATACCGCCGCCGGGTGTTGAGTCAGTGGCAGCGGTATTGTCAGCACCAGAGTTTTCGCAGCTAGGCGACTCATTTACTTATCAGAAGTAACATTCTAGAAAGCTATTTAATCACCTTCGTTACCCGAAGCGAACTAAAGAAAGGGGAGCGATCACAATCTTATACTAGCCATCGGATGCTGATTTTAGTTGGTCGATAAGTTCTGAATTGTTCATTGAATTGCCAAGTGCGATCGCACCTCACACACTATCATCCATCCACCCGCACTCCGGACAATCCCAATGTACCAGGGGTGTACAGTGCCAAATAAAATGACATCGAGACAAATTTGTGTCGCTCGCGCAAAGTCGCTCTACTGCAAGATTGCAGAGAAAGTTTGCACGAGCGACCTATCATCAGCTCCAAACGATTGCGTGCCCTGGCTCCAAGCCCAAAAGCAGCTAAGTCTAGCTTTGCTGCTTTAACGACACTAATATGTCTCCACGACAATTAAAAAGTCACTGTACAGTTGGGCAGCGGGGGCAACTCACCCCTCGCGGTATCCAAAGTCTGATTGAAAAATACAAAGGCAATTTGGAAGATTTCTCGCCCCATTCCCTCCGGCATACCTTTTGTAAAAATTTAATCGACGCTGGTGTTGGATTGGAAATGGTTGCAGCGCTCGCTGGGCATGAAAGTCTGGAAACCACAAAGCGTTACTGCGAACCTTCCCCGGAAGATTTAGCCCTAGCTGTAGCGCTAATTAGTCAGAAGGAGTAATTCAAATCCTTGTCTTAGCCTCAGCTAATGCGCGAACGCTTAAACTTGTGGAGTTGGACTTGGAATAGGCGATCTCCCTCAAATGTCAAACTCCAAAAACTTGCACAACGGTTAGTTAAACCGCATGGTGAAGCGTGGGAGGAGGGAGAACTGGTGGATATAAGGGCTGGCTGAAGATTTGAAGCGGAGACGGCGGGAAAGGCGATCGCCTGAAAATAACGATGGTTTGAGTTAGTCTTGATCTTGATTCGTTTTCACTACACCTCCCTTACAGTCGAGGTGGTGGGAGGCTAAGACCTTCGCGCTCAAAACCAAACTGTGGCTTAATAGCTATTTTCCCAGTTTTGTCGATATAGCCCCATTGATTACCTATCTCTACCGCAGCCAGCCCTTCCGAAAAGTTAGAAGCATCCTGAAACTTTGGCTCGATAACAAACTTTCCTGTCTTATTAATAAAGCCTGATTTCTCACCAATTGTTACTACTGCCAATCCTTCGGAAAAGTCTGAAACATACTTGAACTGCGGCTTGATAACGATGTTGCCCGTCTTGTCAATATAGTTCAATTTATTGTCAATGGTTGCCAGTGCCAGTCCTTCTTTAAAACCAGAAGCACCATCAAACTGGGGCTTGATAACGATATTGCCCGTTTTGTCGATATACCCCCATTGATCACCGATGCTTACTCCTGCCAGTCCTTCCGAAAAGTCAGAAGCAATATAAAACTGAGGCTCAATGATGATATTGCCCGTTTTGTCGATATAGCCCCATTTACCGCCTATTCTTACTGCTGCTAGCCCTTCGGAAAAGGGAGAAGCAAACTGAAACTGCGGCGCGATCGCGATTTTGCCTGTCTTGTCAATAAAGCCCCACTGCTCATTAATATTGACTCGTGCTAAACCTTCGGAAAAGTTATCAGTCTGATCAAAATCGAATTGCGGCTGGATAATGATTAAGCCCGTTTTGTCAATAAAACCATACTTATTACCAATTTTTACTTGTGCTAGCCCTTCTGAAAAGGAAGAGGGCATCGTAAATAAAGGCTGGATAACTACGCGACCCGTTTTGTCGATATAACCGGATTTAGCGCCAATGGTTACTGCGGCCAATCCTTCGGAAAAGTCATCAGCATAGTCAAACTGTGGCCCAATGACGACCCTACCACTAGGGTCTATGTAACCATATTGATAAGCATTTTGATTCACAATCATTACAGAGGCTAGCCCTTCAGAAAAACGGTTAGCAGGCGGGATGAAGAGGCGTGGCTTTGGGCAAGATTGTAGGCACGGCGGTATTGATGAAGAGGGTGCGGGGACATTGGGTGGTAATTGAGGGGGAGTTGCTAGGCTTGGATGCAGTAGGGGTTGTAGGGCGATTGCAAATACCATTGCAACTGCCCCGACGATGAACCGAGCCAATACCCTTTTTCTCAACGTTTTGAATAGCATTAGATTCTGACGCAATAATTGTTCTGACTGATGATGGCTTTGACGCAATCGATAAATTTAAATTAAATCTAAAGTAAGGAATATAAAAATGGAAGCGAAAGTCCCCGATTATCCCGAACGCACAGAGCTGAAAATCGGGAAAGTTCTGCTTATTGGTGTAACTGGAGGCACTGGCGGAAATACGCTCGCGGGATTTCTTGAACAGGGAGTTACCGACCTGCGTGCTATAACTCGAAAAATTAACCCCAATCGGCCTTCCCTCTCTAAGATGCTCGATGCAGGAGTCGAGCTAGTTGAGGCTAACCTAGACGATAGCTTGTATTGATTAACTAATAAAGCTTTTGAAGATTGCCTTCCCAGAGAGTGACAGAAGAGGGTTATACGCTATAAGAGCTTTGTCCGTACAATGCTCAAGACTGAGAATCGGGGAATAGGGGGCTATCACTAGAGCATTCTGCAATTGAGATTCTCCAAGAGCAGCAAGCTAGGGTGACTAATCCACTATCCACAATTTGATTGTGCTGTCACTGGCACTAATCAAGGTTTGAGCGTCAGGGCTAAAGGCGATCACATTAACTCCTGTCGAAAAGGTAAGAGTGCTGAGTAATTCTCCACTATCTAGACGCCAAAACTTGATTGTGCTGTCATCACTGCCACTGGCAAGGACTGTACCATCAGGATTAATGGCAACAGAATTAACTGTGCTTGAATGTGCAGCGAAGGTATGTAGCAATTCGCGGGTGCGCCAATTCCACCGTTTGACTATACCGTTCCTACTGCCACTCACAAGAGTTTGATAATCAGGGCTGAAAGTTAATGAGGTGTTCCCAAGTGTTTCTCCACGCATAACGTAGAGCAATTCACCAGATGACAAATTCCAAATGCCGATACTCCCCTGAGTTTCACCAGCAAGGATTTGACCGTCTGGGCTGATGGCAATGGGATGAAGGTTGAGACTGCTTGAATAATCAGTCAATAAGGTTTGGAGCTGGTTTCTTGTATGCAGATCCCATACTTTGATTGTATTGTCCCAACTGGCACTAACCAGAATTTGGCTATCCGGACTAATGGCGATAGCAGTGACTGTGTCTGAATGTCCAGTAAGGTTCCCGATTTGTTGCCCTGTCTTAAAATTCCACAATCTAATTGTGTTATCCCAATCGGGGTGATATCCATGAAGATACAGGTTCGGAGTAGCACTGCAACTTGCAAGAGTTTGACCATCCAGACTGATGGCGACACAACCAACGGGACTGGAATAACCAGTAAGGGTATCTAACACTTCTCCACTACTCAAGCGCCAAATCTTGATTGTGCAATCATCACTACCCGTAGCAAGGGTTTGGCTATCCGGGCTAAAAGCGACACTATTAACTTGAGCGGAATGCCCAGTGAAAGTATAGAGGCACTGAAAAGTTTGATTGGGCTGAATATGCATCTAAACTTTACCTCATACAATCAGATGCCACTGCACCATTAGTCTATAGGAGTACTATTCCTGCCTTCTTTGTTCCAAACAAGCTGTCGAATAACAGATTATTTGTCGTCTTAACAAATTGTTGTCGTTGAGTGTTTCTATCGCTACCAAAGCCTAGATATATTTGGATGAAAAAAAGCTGGAGTTAAGACAATTATGGCTTTAAAGAAGAATCCTTACTAAAGTGTTACTTAGCCCATAACCCCTACTGTAAAAGATTTGAAAGGTTTATGGATTAACGACACTAATGTGTTAATAACGACAAAAAATTTGTTATCTGACAGTTATCAAGCCAATGTTAAGCACTTGAGGGAAGAAGAATTTTCTGGACTCTTGACAACATTCAGTGAATTTCTTGAGGAAACTAACTGGGCAAACGAGCAGCTCACCTACGAAAGTTGGTGAAAGCTTCTTGACTGTCTTATTGTGTCAAAATAGTCTGCGATCGCGTTCAGTCTCTATGCAAGCGGGGATTGTATTTAATTAGGGAAATGCTGCAAGATTCCCGATGATGATTATCTGCAATATTGCTGAAGCGATTCACTATGTTAAATCTATTCAATAAGTTATCGCTACAAAATATATTCCATCGGCGCAAGTAGATCAAAGGTTACACTCAGCATTCAGAGAAGCCCGCCATTGGTGGAAAAAACCAGAGCCAAAAGTTGTGCGGTCATAGCCCAGACTATTGGGAAAATAGCCTTGAGGAATAACTGAGGGAAATCTTAAATCGTAATCCTCTTGTTCAGGGCGACCACCAGTAGCCCATCCAATGGCTTCTTGAAAAGTATCGTACTTTTCTGGGTGAAACTCACCTTGCTTATTACCTGTTTGTAAGTAAAATTTTTGCTGTACGCTAAATCCAAGTCGTCCTTCTGAATACTTCAGCCATAGTTGATCAATCTTTCTTAACTCTGGGCAGGGAAAAGTACTCAAATCAACAGTTTGTCTACTTCCATCATACTTTTTGCCCTGGTTAGAAATATTTTCCATTAGATGTAGTGTCATCCAGTTGGCGGCAACCCATTCCCGCTTGGCTAAATGTGCTTCTAGGTTTGCCCAAGTTGTATCTTTCTCACTCTCACCGTCTTCTAGCCGCTTGCCTGGAGCCGTGTCTAAGGAACAGGATGACACTCGAGCTGCTAAGGATGCTATTCCACCCCACACGCCACCACTAACACCCCCTCCAGTTGAGGCTGGTAAATGACCAATAGGAGCATCGGATTGAAACATTAGTTGAGCGTAAGGGAGCCATCTTCCGTGTTTCCGCCAACCGACGTGTTCACCAAACTTTGTAGCAGCAGCAGCGCTATACGCCCCACCACCTAAATCTATCCAGAGTTGTCGCTGGATGCTAAACCCAAAACGTCCCTGGCTGCGGACTTCCCAGAGTTGATCAAGCGTTCCCAAGTCTTCACAAGGAAAATTCTTAATGTCTTGGACACTTAACCATTTCTCACGCTCTCGTCGAGAAACTTCCAGCATCTTTTGGAAAGTGTGCTGGTCAGCTTCTTTCCATAACCCTTGCTGCAATAGTTTGTCCAGATGCGTGTAATCGGCACCTACAGCCGAGTTCAAATCAACAGATGGGGGAGAGTTTGAGAAAGGAAACTTACCATTTAGAGAGACAATTAATGGTAAGACACTGATCAATAGAGTCGCGGCTACACCTAAGAGCAACCAAGCTAATATTGATTTTCTCAATCTTTTGAATAGCTTCAATTCTAATACTTATCCTTCTAAGCGATGAGAGCTTTGAGTTGAAAACCTTGTCAGGTTTTTTGAGCGTGAGTTGGTTTGTTTGTATCTGATACACTGCAAAGCTTTAAGTTTTCGGAACGGAATCAAATAAAAACTAACTATCATCTGTCTGCTGTGCAACACTGACCATCCATCTGCCTCGGTATAGTCGCTACTAATGAACTGAAGGCAAGGCGCAGCAGCGGCAGAACCAGGATATGTCGCTGGCTTCTTTGATGACCAGCCACTCATTTCGGTTAAAAAACTGCTGCCCATATTGCCGATTACAGGAATGTTAACAGGGGTATTTTGTCAATCTAATTTAACGATTTGTTAGCCAAATATCGCCAATAATTCAGGAGCCTCCCTGGAAATCAAAAGGTGATAGAACAACATATTGTGAGGTTAGTTAGTTAATATATTGGTTCTAACTACGTCCGCCTCGTTAAGGTTCGCTTTGCAAGCGTTGATTGGAAAGTCACTACGAAGTATTGCCCGTAACAGTTCTACAGAGGAACGCTACTGTATCCTGTACTTAAATTTTTGATAGGACTGAGCGTAACTAGCTGCAACCCCTAAAATGTGGAGTGAATGCAGTGATACGACTGCAATTAGTTTTCGATGCTATTTGTACCCTGGCTCTTCTAGCTGGGGTATTTTTTATCCTTCTTCCACTCTAATTGCAGAGGAAGGTATGAAAAATCTTGCCTTAGAAACAATTCTTTCCGACGCACTGCTTTAACTCAGATGAACAATGCAGGAATTTATTGCGCGTAATCGTTCATCTGAAACAAATTATGCTTCCTTATCAAAAACCAGGAGATAATTAGCGCAGCTAAGCCTCCTGTTATAGGAAGCTATTTTATTAATTCTTGAGAGGTTGTTCATTAATCAATTAGTAGAATTATTGACTTCCTATAAGGTCTTTGTCTTCCTAATTTTTCCTTAGCGATTGAGAGTTGCTCACAAAAAAAGTTTATAGTGGGAGCAAATCTTCAGTTAAATAGGTGATTATACTGTCAATTGCTTGGATACGAGATTCGGTATCTTTTATGTTTTTCTCCAAGGATTTTTTGTTAGGGATGGCTTCCTTATTCTTGAGCTTCTGGAAATGTTTTAGGTATATTTCGTTATCCCTTCGGTACTTCTCAAATTCAGGAAATCCTCCCCAGCGAAAGCAAATCCGCAGGTAATTGACGAAGGTAGTGCTATGCAGCTCTTCCAACAAAGGCGCATCAATTGAGGCATTAGGCACCTCAATAACATAAGGGATTCCACCGTCAGGACGTGTAGCGACCGGAAACTGAAATGGTTCTTCATTGCAATCGTATTTCCAAGTATCACACTCCACAAGTACATAATCAAGCGGGTCAACAACGAGCGCAAAAGCAAAGAAATTGCCCCAGTCAGGATGAAAACCCCTTAAAGAAACTGTTCCCACAATCTCGTACCAAGCTCGAAGTGATAGCGGTATTACTCCAGCAAGGCTTTCCAGGGAGGCTATCTGCTCGCGAATATCTAGTTGTGGCGGTATGAAAACAATTCCAGGGTCTTCAAATTCATAGTTTATTGCCTGGAGACGCTCTATTAGCATTTCGATGTTTGTTCGAGTTCTAGCCATCGTTTCCCGTGCAACAGCAAGGGCATCTTCTAGCAGTGGTTCGTTCCTAATCGATGAGCCTCTTGCTAACAATTCATCCCACACCTGCTCGTATTCTCCGCTTTTGTATCGCTCCAGAAATGTTGTCATAGTGAGTACCTCAAGTTACACATCATTAAATAGACCCCTCTTAACGCTCAACACGACGAGAATTGATAATCGAGTGCCTGTCTAATCGCCGGTGGGAAGTTCGTCCGGAAGCCTTTGCTGAAATATTGCAGAAACTATCTGACGAATCTTTAGAAGAAATTACGAAAGTTTTTGGTGAGCGACTGGCTGAATGACTAAAATCCACTAATGCCATTCAGAAAAAAAGCCCCAGAAGTTGACTGAAGTTTTCTTGTGGTAATTAAAATTTTGTGAGTTGCCTTAAGTCTGCTTAACAACGTACAACACCTTATGGGTTTTCAATAAGACTTGGAAATAATGGAATAGCCCTTGTAGCGATATAAAGCATCTCGATTCAAGCATATTGGCATGGTTAACTGGAATTCCTATTTAGATTCACTCTGCAACGCTTACGCCCAATGGTGGAACGTTTACACGATTATGAATTGGGAGGGGCAAAAGCGGGAAGGCTCGAAACCATCATCACTATTGTTGGATTTTACTCTCATGGTGCAAAAGATTCAGCCTGACAGCCAGAGGGGAGGCAATAGTCAACAGAGAGTGGAGCGATTGAGTATTCTGGAAGGGCTGCGAAAGTATGCTTCGGAACACGTCTTGTTGGTAGGGCGTCCGGGTTCGGGGAAATCAACGGCGTTGGCGCGGTTGTTGTTGGAGGAAGCCCAGAAGGAAAGAGGGAGACAGGGAGATGGGGAAGAACAGCAACCTCTTACCCCCTCCTTGTTAAAGGTGGCAGGGGAGGATCTTCCCAAAATTCCCGTGCTAGTAAAACTTCGGTATTACCAAAGTTCGGTGCTGAGTTTAATCCAAGATTTCTTAAGGCGGCATGGCTTGTGGTTGCAAGATGCCGAGATAGACGAACTGCTATTTCAGGGGCGATTCTTGATATTACTGGATGGTCTCAACGAGTTGCCATCTGAAGAAGCGCGGCAAGATTTGAAAGCGTTTCGGCTGGACAATCCACACACACCGATGGTTTTCACGACGCAGGATTTGGGCAGAGAGGGCGACCTCGACATTGACAGGAAGCTGGAGATGCAACCCCTAACGGAGGAGCAAATACGGCAGTTTTCCTTAGCCTATCTGTCGGGGCAGGAGGAGGAGATGTTGAGGCAGTTGGGGAGCCGCTTGCGGGAGTTCGGGCAAACACCACTGCTGTTAAAAATGTTGTGTTCTGTATTTGTTGATAACAGCAACAAAATACCCCCCAACCTGGGTTTAATGTTTCGCCAGTTCGCTAATCGTTATGACCGCAAGCTTTTTCAAGATGTCCCAGTTGCCAATGAGTATCGCCGTTGGTGCCCCCAACTGTTGGAACACCTAGCCTGGATGATGACGAACGGCAATGAGCTGACACAGTTGCAAGTCGTGCTTTCCAGACATCAAGCCGAAGCCGTGCTAATAGAATTTCTGCAAGGTAAGGTGAATTGTCCGGAGGATTGCGCCTTCTCGTGGATTGAGGATTTACTCAAGCATCACCTGATTCAACTGGGAGCAAATGACCAGATTGAATTTCAACACCAACTGATTCAGGAATATTACACCGCAGAATGCTTGCTCAAACAGCTACCGCACCTGATTCAGGATGGGGACAGGCTGAAACGAGACTATCTGAATTATCTTAAATGGACTCCAACCCTCGCACTGATGCTGGAGTTGGTGGAAGATGAGGCGCAGGCACTGCGAGTGGTCGAGTTAGCCTTAGAGGTGGATTTGCAACTGGGAGCAAGGCTGGCAGGAGCCGTAAAACCAGAGTTTCAGGAGCAAACGATTGCTTTAATAGACGCTAGAGAAATTTCTCAAGAGCTGAAGATTGCGCTTTTGAGTATAACCCGTTCTGACTATGCCATTCCACTGTTAAGACACACTTTGGACAACAATAAAGGCTCCTATCTTCATTCTAGGGGGGTAGAGGCGCTGGGTAAAATACCATCGGAAGCAGCGGTTCAAGCATTAAGTGAACTTCTAGAAGATGAAGATGACTCTGTTCGTTTAAGGGCGATAGAGGTGCTGGGTCAAATTTCGTCAGAAGCAGCGGTTCATGTTTTAAGTAAAGTTTTAGAAAATGAAGGCTGGTTTCATTGTCAGAAGGTGATAGAAGCGCTGGATAAAATCTCGCTGTTGACAGCAATTCAAGCGTTATTAAAAGCTCTGGGAAATGAACATCATTATGTTCGTATTAAGGCGGCAGAAACCCTAGGTGAATCTCAGTCAGAAATAGTAGTTGAACCGTTAATTAAAGCCTTAGAAGATGAGTATATTGAAGTTCGTTCTAAGGCAGCAGAAGCGCTAGGTAAAATTCGCTCAGAAATAGCCGTTCAACCGTTAATTAAATTCCTAGAAGTTGAAGCTTCTTCTGTTCGTCGTAACGCGATATATGCGTTGGGTCAAATTCGGTCAGAAGTAGCCATTCAACCATTAATTAAACTCCTAGAAGATGAAGACAATTCTGTTCGCTATATGGCGGCATCTGCACTGGGTAACATCCCCTCAGAAGCAGTAATTCAACCGTTAATTAAACTTTTAGAAGATGAAGACGACTCTGTTCGTTTACGGGCAGTAGAAGCACTCGGAAAAATTCCATCAAAAGTAGCAGTTCAAGCATTAAACAAAGGTCTAGAAGATGACGATTTTTCTGTTCGTGTGAGAGCGGAAAAATTGCTGGGTAGAATTCCATCAAAAGCAATGATTCAAGCGTTAAGTAAAGCCCTAGAAGATGACAATTCTTATGTTCGTTGTAATGCAATATATGCACTGAGACAAATTTCATCAAAAGCAGGGGTTAAACTGTTAATTAAAGCTTTAGAAAATAAAGACTCTGAGGTGCGTTGGCTAGCAGTAGAGGCGTTGAATAAAATTCCGTCGAAAGCAGCGGTTCAACCGTTAGCTAAAACTTTAAAAGATGAATACTCTGATATTCGTCCTAGTGCAGTACTAACTTTGAGCAAAATCCAGTCGGAAGCAGTGATAAAAGTGTTAATCAAAGCCCTAGAGAATGAAGATCGTTCTGTTCGTTGGAGGGCAACAGATGAGCTGGTTAAAAACCGCTCAAAAGCAGTAATTAAACCTTTAGTTAAAGCCTTAAAACATGAAAATTCTTATATCCGTTTTAGTGCAGCAGAAGCATTGGGTGAAATCGGAGCCAAAGCAGCAGTTAAACCATTAATTAAAGCTCTTGAAGATGAAGGCGATTCGGTTCGTCTTAAAGCAGCAGAAGCGCTGGGTAAAATCCAAGCAAAAGCTGCGGTTAAACCATTAATTAAAGCTTTAGAAGATGAAGGCGATTCGGTTCGCCTTAAAGCAGTGGAAGCACTGGGTGAAATTCGAGCAAAAGCAGCAGTTAAGCCATTAATTAAAGCTCTTGAAGACAAATACTCTGGTGTTCGTTCTAGTGCAGCAGATGTACTGGGTGAAATAGCTAGCCCTAAAGCAATGCCTGATTTATATAAGCATCTACAAAACAGTGAAGGAAGCTATTTGCTCAATCCCATTTCTACCCTTCAAAAGCGCTGCAAGTTCTATAATTACACGCTTACTCAACATTCTTCTCCACCGGGAGAAAGAAAAGTGAATGCTATTATTAATCGCTCTGGAAAATCGCGAAAGAGCCTACCTCCATCCCTGCAATAACACACCCTTTGGAGTATGAATAACTCAATGCAAAGATGAGCTGTTAACCAAACTATGCGTATTCTAGCGATTGGAGACATTCACGGCTGTTCGACAGCGTTTGAAGAACTCATAGCTGCTGTAGATTTACAGCCGGAAGACCGAGTAGTGACTCTTGGCGACTACGTAGACCACGGCCCTGACTCCAAAGGCATTCTTAATCGGCTCATTGCACTCCATAACACAGGACAGCTAGTAGCTCTTCGTGGCAATCATGAGCGCATGATGTTACAAGCTTATAAAAATAGTGCCTGGGAATTGCCGTGGCTTAATTGTGGTGGTGATAAAACGCTCGCTTCTTACTCAGTCACGGGTAAGGCGGGTAAGCTAGCGGATGTACCTGATAACCATTGGGAATTCCTGAAGAAAGTGTGTGTCAACTGGTACGAGACAGACACACATTTATTTGTACACGCTAACGCTCATCCAGAGATGCCTCTTGCCGAGCAACCAGAACACATCCTGTTGTGGGAACCGTTCGAGTACGTCCAGCGGCACTGTTCTGGTAAAACGCTAGTGTGCGGACATACTGTTCAAACCAGTGGTATCCCTTGCCATATTGGTTATGCTGTCTGCATCGATACCTGGGTTTACGGCAAAGGCTGGCTGACCTGCTGGGATATAATTAGCAGCAGAGTTTGGCAGGCTAATCAATCTGCTGAGGTGCGAACAGCTTGGATTAACGAATTCACCTCATCGGTTTGTCAGTAAACCCAGGTAAAGACCTCACTTACAACACTATGAAAGACATTGCAGTAGTGGTATAGAAATAAGTTGCCTCTGCAAAGAAAATGAGTGGAATTTCCTGGGCATTAACCATTAATACTGAACGGCTGATCCTTCGTCCCCAGCAACCAAGTGATTATGAGACTTGGTACGCTGGCTTTTCTGGGCGATTGCCACAACAACATCAATACGATGATGGGCTGGTTAGTTTGAATCACTGCGATCGCAGATGGTTTGCAGATTTGTGTCAGCGTCATCAACAGCAGACGTTAACCGATCGGGTTTTCGTATTCGGTATTTTTTCTCGTCAAACCGCTCAGCATCTTGAAAACATCGATCTGTCAACGATTCGTCGCGCAGAACATCAGTGGGCAATTTTAGGATACGAAATTCACAACCAACACTGGAGGCAAGGTTTCGGCAGGGAAGCAGTTCGCGCCACACTAATTGCTGGGTTTGAGACGCTAGGTTATCATCGCATCGAAGCCGCCATTAATCTGGATAATCAAGCATCAATTGCATTTGCTCAAAGTGTGGGTATGCAGAAGGAGTGCATTCGTCGCGGCTTTCTCTATGAGAACGAGCAATGGGTAGACCATTTCATTTATGTTGCTCTACCCTCTGATCTAGGTTTAGTCGAAAAGCCACCCACAATCTCCCCATCAAGCATTTAGTGAAACGGTATTACGGGCAAACGGTCGTAGATCATTTTTGTGGGAGCTAGCGCGGAGGCGATCGCCCGTTCCGGTCTGAAAGCGATCTCAATCCCAGAAACACTGTAGAGAGGGGACGCTCTCGATGTTTCCGGATTCTGCCCTAGCAGCTAAGTGTAGCTCCAATATCTAACATAAATAAACTGTGTTCTTTTGTTAAATAGCACCCAATAACCATCTGTACTTGTAGGTGGAATTTGACCAAACTTATGCTTCGGTTGTTGGGTAAAATAACATTCTAAATTTTCTACCTCATTTAAATTTTGTATATCCTCAGCAGAACGATTGGATAAAGGAATAAGCCCAAACAGTTTGTTTTGTTGGGTGATAACTTGAGAAAACCACTGTCTAATTGTTTCTAATTCTTGACGGTTGCAAGCTGTACCGTCTCTTATACCCTTGTAAAAACCCTGATATTTAGGTGGAGGCAATTCTTCTTTTACATGAAATCTAATCCATATATCTCGACCGTCAAAAATATAGGTGTATCCGCCGCCAATTAAGCGATCGGCTTTGACCTCTGAACTAAATTCCCAATCGTATAGCCAATCCGGCTCGGTGGGAACCGGAATTCCACCAGTTGTGAGCAAGAGCAGAAAAAATAGCACAACAGGCGTCCCTATCACAATTGCGAGAAATGCTAAAAGTTTCTTGATCATCTTGCAAACAGTTGGGGATTAGTCGCTCAACTTATTATCGTCGTAGAGCCGATTTACTTAAGTAAAATTTTAAATGATTATTTTTACTGTTAATTTTGCAGTAATTTTGCGACTTCCCGAATCAGTGCGCGAAGCAGTTTAGCTTTGGTCTGCCCGGTGTACTCAGCTAACTGGGATAGCTGCTCGTAGGTTTCTGGGTCAAGGTCAAGCGTGATTCGGGTTTTGGAGGGGACTTGCTTCTTCAGCTTCTCCAGCAGGTTTTCTTCTTCCTGGGTCGGAGCCGTCTTCTTCCGTTTTGTCTTTTGTTTGCTGGCAGGTTCCGCCTGTGGTTCTAAGTTACCCAATGCAAATTGAGAAACCAAATCAGTTAAAGAATGTCGAGGTTTGTTCTTGCTCACTTCGCTAACCTCAGAATCTCTGTAAATAGCCGCTGGTAGTCTGAGGCTGCATCTTCTGACCCTTTTAGTCCCCACACGGTTGTGTTCTGCAAGAAGGCATCTGCGATCGCTTGCCGCTGGTAGATAACTTGCTTGAATGCCTTAACTCCCTCTAGCTGCTTTAATAGCTCCTGGGCTTCTTTCAACAGTTTGGTATTCTTCACTCCTCGATTAATGAAGATGCCGGATAGCGGCAATCCACCTCGTGCATTCTGGATTTGGCGTACCATCCTGACAGCCGATGCTGCTGAAACTAAATCCAGCGCGGATGGAGTTATCGGAATTACTGCAAGTTTTGCAGTCAGAAGTGTACACCGGGTTGCCTCTCCCAAATTCCCAGCATTGTCCACTACCAAATAATCCACAGTCTTTTCCAGCTTAGGAATTTCTTCAGCCAATTCATCTGGATCGGTCATGCGATAGATAGGCACCTCTGTATCCATTGAATGCAGCCAGGTGGAGGTACTGCTCTGTCCGTCCGCGTCAATGACCGCAACCTTGCACTTTTTGATAGCAGATAACCAATAGGCGAAATGGGTAAGAGTCGTTGATTTTCCGACTCTACCCTTTAAATTGCTGAAACAGATGGTGGTCATTATTACTGCATTTTATAACTGAATTAATTTACTGTATTTTACTCTAAGAATCGCCGACAGCTTGGTAGTGCCGAATTTCTTTGATGCTGTTAGGCAGTAAAAACCAGGCTGGGAGAGGGGAGAAAAGTACCAACTGGTACTTTGAGGCCATCGCTAGTTGGCAGTGTGCAATAATTGCGGCAGCCAGTTCCAATTGGCACTTATTTTTAGAGGCGATCGCTACTCACATTTCAATAACAGTTCCTCAGCATGGGAACGGTGGGAATAAAATCAATCAGCTCAACATCCATCAAACACTCCTGCTATCTAGATAGAGGGCGAGGGCTTTATATATTGCTGGTTAGTCTTTGGGAGGGCGGACTCTTCTGCCTTACCTAGATACCGAGTGAGCAGTTTTTCGTCCTGCCGGCACCTCAAATAGCGATAAAGTCCATAAGCTTTGTCCCGCTATTTATCGGGAATCATCTTCACCCCGATATGTCCACCAATTCCCCTGGAAAGCGCTGCGATTCCTCCTTTGATTTGCGGCGAGTCATTCTCCTGTTGGGGGACTTTGGCTTCCAGTAGAGCTGCAATCATCGCCTGAACTTTTACAAGTTTGGCGGTCGTGAGGGCATCTAGCTGTTGCGCGAGCGCGTCTAGGACGGTTAGGTTGGGCATGGCTTCGAGAGCGAATGCTTACTCCTCTATTCTCCCTAATTACATTCGCTCTCGAAGTAACACCTGACTACCCACCCCTGCCTAAAAAATAGACGTTTTGCATAAACGTAACGGAAAGAATGCCGTTGCGTTTGATGGGGTAAATAGTGTGGCTTTTTGTTTTTAGGAATTCATGCAAAGACGAATTCAGGCAACCTCTTTCTCCCAACTCTCAACTCGCTTAAAAACAATCATGCTGTCTGATAAGTCACGAAAAGCGCATCGCTCTCTAACCATCCTGATGGGAGTGGTATTTGCTACTGCTTACAGCATCCCCATCAACGCCCAACCCAGGACTCCCATCCCATCTCAGTCACCGACGATAGAAAACTCCAAATCATTAGGAACACGACAACCCGTGCAAGCATTTGGTGGACAACTCGCGGTATTTGTGGGGCATGAGAGTTATGTCCATAGTGCAGTATTTAGTCCCGATGGTAGGCAAATCCTGACTGTCAGTGGCGATAAAACCGCCCGGTTGTGGGGTACCAAGGGGAATCTCCTGGCTGTGTTACAGGGGCATGAAGGTTTTGTCCACAGTGCAGTATTTAGCCCCGATGGTCAACAAATCTTGACTGTTAGTCAGGAGAATGAAACCGCCCGGTTATGGGATAGCCAAGGTAATCTCCTCTCTGTGTTGCGGGGGCATGAGGATTCGGTCACTAGTGCTTCATTTAGCCCCAATGGTCGGCAAATCCTGACTGCCAGTAAGGATAACACCGCCCGGTTATGGGATAGCCAAGGTAATCTCCTCTCTGTGTTGCGGGGGCATGAAGGTTTTGTCCACAGTGCAGTATTTAGCCCCGATGGTCAACAAATCTTGACTGTTAGTCAGGAGAATGAAACCGCCCGGTTATGGGATAGCCAAGGTAATCTCCTCTCTGTGTTGCGGGGGCATGAGGATTCGGTCACTAGTGCTTCATTTAGCCCCAATGGTCGGCAAATCCTGACTGCCAGTAAGGATAACACCGCCCGGTTATGGGATAGCCAAGGTAATCTCCTCTCTGTGTTGCGGGGGCATGAAGGTTGGGTCTACAGTGCAGTATTTAGCTCTAATGGTCGGCAAATCCTGACTGCCAGTGACGAGGATAAAAACGCTCGGTTATGGGATAGCCAAGGTAATCTCTTGGCTGTCTTGCGGGGGCATGAGGATTCGCTCAAGAGTGTAGTATTTAGCCCTAATGGTCGGTACATCCTGACTGCCAGTGACGATAAAACCGCCCGGTTATGGGATAGCCAAGGTAATCTCTTGGCTGTCTTGCGGGGGCATGAGTATTTAGTTACTAGTGCTTCATTTAGCCCGGACGGTCGCCAAATCCTGACTGCTAGTATTATTGATAGCACTGCCCAGTTATGGGATAGCCAAGGTAATCTTCTAGCTGTTTTGGGGGGGCAAGGGAATGAGGTCTACGGTGCAGTATTTAGCCCCGATGGTCACCAAATCCTAACTGCCGGTTCAGATAAAACGGCCCGGTTATGGGACGTATCAGATGCGATCGCTGCCCAATCTGAGCAAATGACTACTCTGCAAGCCTTTCAGTCAGGCGTGTCTAAGAAGAATGCTCAACTAGCGGTGTTGCAGGGGCATGAGTATGGGATCAACAGTGCAGTATTTAGCCCGGATGGTCGGCAAATCCTGACTGCCAGTGGGGATGGCACCGCTCAGTTATGGGATAACCAAAGTAATCTCCTCTCTGTGTTCCGTGGGCATGAAGATGATGTCTACAATGCAGTATTTAGCCCGGATGGTCGGCAAATCCTGACTGCCAGTAAGGATAACACCGCCCGGTTATGGGATAGCAAGGGTAATCTCCTCTCTGTGTTGCGGGGACATGAGTATTCGGTTACTAATGCTTTATTTAGCCCGGATGGTCGGCAAATCTTGACTACCAGTATCGAATTTTCCCAGTTATGGGATAGCCAAGGTAATCTCTTGGCTGTCTTGCGGGGGCATGAAGGTTTTGTCCACAGTGCAGTATTTAGCCCCAATGGTCAGTACATCCTGACTGCCAGTTCAGATAAAACCGCTCGGTTGTGGAATACCAAAGGAACTCTCCTAGCTGTGTTGCAGGGGCATGAGAAGTCTATCAACAATGCAGTATTTAGCCCAGATGGTCGGCAAATCCTGACTGTCAGTGGGGATAAAACCGCCCGATTATGGGATAGCCAAGGTAATCTCCTATCTGTGTTGCAGGGGCATGAGTATTCGGTCATTAGTGCTTCATTTAGCCCG
This sequence comes from Trichocoleus sp. AS-A1, assembly GCF_039962015.1. Taxonomy (NCBI): domain Bacteria; kingdom Bacillati; phylum Cyanobacteriota; class Cyanophyceae; order Leptolyngbyales; family Trichocoleusaceae; genus Trichocoleus; species Trichocoleus sp. AS-A1. The sequence continues at coordinate 34,942 of NZ_JAMPKG010000037.1, forward strand.
GATGGTCGCCAAATCCTGACGGCCGGTTCAGATAAAACGGCCCGGTTATGGGATAGCCAAGGTAATCTCCTATCTGTGCTGCGGGGGCATGATAGAGAGCGAGGGGTAAACAGTGCTTCATTCAGCCCTGATGGTCAGCAGATATTGACTGCCAGTGACGAATCTCCCCAATTATGGGATAGCCTAGGTAAGATAAACAGTGCAGTATTTAGCCCGGATGGTCGGCAAATCCTGACTGCCAGTGCAAATAAAACCCCCCGGTTATGGGATAGCCAAGGTAATCTCCTAGCTGTGTTGCGGGGGCATGAGGATTTTGTCACTAGTGCTTCATTTAGTCCGGATGGTCGCCAAATCCTGACTGGCAGTGGGGATAGCACCGCCCGGCTGTGGGACGTATCAGCCGCGATCGCTGCCCAAGCCGAGCAAATGACTGCTCTCCAAGCCTTTCAGGCAGGCGTGTCTGAGAAGAACGCTCAACAAGCAGCAACAGCATTAGAAGAAGGAATCCAACTCAATCAGCAAGGAACCCTTGAATCGAGACAACTCGCGATTCAAAAGTTGGAAGAGGCTCTCAAACTTTATCGTGCAGATAAAAACCATGCCAAAGCGGCACAAACCCTATTGTTAATCGGCAACATCTACGCCGATTTTGGGCAATTTCAAACCGCCATCGACTCCTACAACCAAGCCTTGCCATTATCGCGTCAAGCCGGTGCCAAAGAAGCAGAAGCCTACATCCTCAACAGTCTCGGTCAACTCTACAACGATTTAGCTGACCCGAAAACTGCCCTCAATTACTATAATCAAGCGTTACCTCTGTTCTATCAATTAATCGATAAAGGAGCGGTAGCTACCACCTTCAACAACATTGGTGATATTCATACTGCTTTAGGAGAATGGCAAGATGTCTTACACTCCTACAACAAGGCCTTGATCGTTTCCCGATCTGGAGGGAGCCTAGGCGCAGAAGCTACTGCCTTAGCTGGCATTGGTAGCACCTACATCGCTTCGCAAGAATGGTCAACCGCGCTGAATGCTTACAATCAAGCCCTGCTCATCTCCCGGCACTTAAACGACAAAGTTAAAGAAACCACAATCCTTAACCAACTAGGGAAAATACACGCGGCTTTAGGTCAGAAATCTACCGCAATAGACTATTACAACCAAGCCTTAACCTTATCCCAACAACTTGGTTATAAAACAGAAGAAGCGAACATTCTCTACAACCAAGCCATCTTAAACCGCCAGCAGAATAACCTTACCGCTGCTAAAACCGAAATCGAAACGGCGATTAATATTATTGAATCACTCCGCACCCAAATCGCTAGCCAAGAACTGCGGCAATCTTACTTCGCGCGCAACCAAGACTATTACCAGTTCTATATCGACCTGCTGATGCAACTGCATCAGCAAAACCCCAATCAAGGCTATGCTGCTGAAGCCTTGCACATTAGCGAACGCGCCCGTGCCCGCAGTCTTATAGAACTCCTCAGCGAAGCCAGCGCCAACATCCGCTCTGGGGTTGACCCCAAGCTTCTAGAACAAGAACGTACCCTCCAACAACAACTCAACAACTTTGAGCATCGCAAGTATCAACTCCAGAGTGGTCAGCATACTCAAAACGAACTCGACGAATTTCAACAAAAAATCGACACGGTTCTGGCTCAACTCAAGCAACTCGAAGCCCAAATTCGTGTTGCCAGCCCTCGCTATGCTGACCTGAAATATCCTGAACCCCTGAATCTACAACAAATTCAACAACAGGTACTCGACGACAAGACAATCCTTTTAGAATATTCTCTCGGTGAAGAACGCAGTTATCTTTGGGCAGTCACCCAAAACAGCATCACCAGTTATGTACTTCCTAAACGCAGTGAAATAGAAACCGCGGTCCAAGCCTTCCGAAAATCTCTTACCCCCAATAGCGTTGCTCATCTCGAGACTGGGCTGCCACTGAGTCAAATGCTTCTCGCCCCAGTTGCGAATCAATTAGGTAATAAACGCTTACTGGTGATTGGAGATGGAGCATTGCAATATGTTCCCTTTGCCGCACTTCCAATCCCCTCCGCTCCCACTACCCCACTTTTAGTCCAAAACGAAATCATTACGCTCCCCTCGGCTTCTACGGTTGCCATTCAACGCCGACAACTAGAAAACCGCCCCATTGCTGCCAAATCCATTGCCGTTGTTGCCGACCCCATCTTCAATCTCAACGACTCTCGTATTGCTGGGACTCCACCCCAACAAACCCCTGATACACTATCTAGTCGTACCCTCACTCGCGCTGCTCGTAACTTGGGCTTAGGAGACAGTGGAAGGGTCTTTGACCGTCTGCAATATACTCGCACTGAAGCCGAGAAAATTCTTGCCCTCGTCCCAGAACAGCAACGTCTGCAAGCTTTAGACTTTAACGCCTCCCGTGCCACTGCCACTGACCCAAATTTAGCCCAGTATCAGATTATCCATCTTGCCACTCACGGCTTACTCGACCCCATCAATCCTGAATTATCGGGAATTGTGCTGTCTCTGTATGACCAAAATGGCAAATCTCTGGATGGATTCTTGCGCCTGCACGATATTTTCAACCTTAACTTGCCTGTGGAACTGGTGGTCTTGAGTGCTTGCGAAACCGGATTGGGTCAAGAAGTTAAAGGTGAAGGATTGGTGGGATTAACACGAGGCTTTATGTATGCGGGTTCAAGACGAGTGGTGGTGAGTTTGTGGAGTGTGAATGATGCAGCGACTTCCAAGGTGATGACGAATTTTTATCAGAAGATGCTTCAGTTGGGGCAAAACCCGGTAGCTGCGCTGAGAGCGGCACAACTGGAAATGTGGAACTCTGGGCAATGGCAAGCGCCTTATTATTGGGCAGCGTTTACGATTCAAGGAGATTGGCGATGATGGCGCTTTTAATTCAGGTCAGAGTAGCACGCACAATCGCAATTAGACAAATTAAGAGCGTCCAAGCTCTTTTTTGCATAAATACTAAAACTAGAGGTGATAAATATTATATCCAGTTAGTAAGGAAAGCTACCGATAATGACAGGAAAAACTATTGTAACAATAGTTACTTTAACAGCTCTTTCCATTCTCCTAGCTGAATCATCAATAGCCTATTCTTGTGAGGCTCAAGACAGTACTCCGGCTCAAAGCTTAAAAGCAATTCATGATGACCAATCGGGTTTAGCGTTTGAGGTAGCTAGTAATTATCGAGCCGTGGCGAAAAGTAGAACAGAAGGTGGAGTCTGGAAAGAAATTTATATTATGGAACCGGCTGCCTACTGTTACTTACAGAGTCCAGAGCCTGTTGAGTCATCAGAAGCACTGCTGGGAGCTAACTATATTTTCATCGAACTCTTTAGTGGCGATATAAAAGCTTTTTTGAATAACTTAGGTCAAGGGCCTTACCGTGAAACGTTGATTAACGGAAGCAAGGCTTTAGTAGGAAACAATATCGTCGCTATCAATCGCCCAGATGGTCAATATTGGGCAATTCTTCATGATCCGACATCAAGCCATCAAGATTACGCAGAAAATAAGGTTCAATTTTCGCGGAACAACCAAAGTTTAGTGCAACAAATTACCAACTCTTTTCGTTGGAAAATTCCCTGAGAATTACGGATGTATTGAGCGCGTAAAAGATAAATGAAGAAACAACTAAGTTGCACTATACTCGCACTCGCCTTGGGCATGAGTACTCAGTTGGCTTATGCACAAACTCCGTCATATTTAACCGAGGAAGAACTCCGAAATTTGATGCCTGACTTTCAGCGTCAAGTTGAATATTGGAATCAATATGAAGAACCTGAACGTCGAAGTGAAGCTAAGGCGTTTGCAGAAAATTGGTCAGGCGCTCCAACCGTAGCTCTTTTTCTGGGAAAATGGGCAGCAATTGAAGAAACAATGGACATTTATCCTTCAACCATAGAGGGTCAGGTCTGTATTATTGGCACAGATTATACACTCTCTGAAGTTGACTTTAGTTTAGGCAAGGTTTTGAATCAGCAAATTTATACGGATGGGGGTGAAACCATAATCCAGCAGGAAAACTATATAGGAGTTGTATGGAACAAAGAAAAAGAAACAGGCGTTTATGTTTATCATTTGATTGCACCTGCTTCCGTTCCAACCCGTGCATCTTGGAGCGATTGGCGCGGAAGCTCTCGCGTCCTTGAACAATTTAAGGCAGCGGGTTGTATTGCCAAAGCTTCCAAGTAATAGCGAATTACGAAACAGAATGAAAGAAACTAACCATTTCTGCAAATGGGTATTATCTGAGTACCTTTTTCAGAATTATCTCGTGCAAGTTACATTACTTAGCTCTATGTATTTGTTAAATCTGATAAATTAAGCACAAATCCAACCTGATATGTTCGTTATAACCAACTTCCCTGTTATAGCTCTAAGACTAACTCTGAATCTTCAAATTAACTTACTATGACCCATTCTACTCGTCGTCATTTTTTGCAATTTACAGGTTCAGCATTGGCAGCGATTGGGCTGAACCAGCTATCTTTTCTTCAATCAGCCCAACGCTACGGTCAAGCCCTTGCCCAAAGTACACCCCGCAAACTGGCGTTACTTGTTGGCATCAATAACTACGCCTCGCAACCCCTGCAAGGATGTCTCAACGATGTAGAGTTACAACGGAATTTGCTGATTCATCGCTTTGGATTTAATCCGAAAGATATTTTGGTTTTGCCCGATGCCAAAGCGACACGGCAGGGAATTTTAACAGCGTTTGAAGAACATTTAATTAAACAAGCCAAACCGGGAGATGTAGTGGTTTATCACTATTCTGGGCATGGTTCGCGAATCTTTGACCCGAATCCGATTGTGGTTGAGCCGGGAAAAGAAGGACTGAATGGGACATTTGTGCCAGTGGATAGTAAGTTACCAACTGGATATCCGGATGTTGGAGGGTCTGTGCAAGACATTATGGGGCATACCTTATTTTTGCTGATGTCTGCCCTGAAAACTGAAAATGTCACGGTTGTTTTAGATAGTTGTTTTTCCGGTGGGGCGACTAGAGAAGCGCGGGTACGTTCTCGTGATGGTGGCAAGAATGTTTTAGTGTCTTCTGATGAAAAAACTTACCAGCAACAATGGTTATCTCGGTTAAAAATGTCGCCAGAAGACTTTGTGAGAGGCTACCGAACTGGGGTTGCCAAAGGTATGGTGTTAGCGGCGACTGCGCCGAACCAGCTAGCACGGGAAGTGAATGTCAATGGGTTTCAGGCGGGAATATTTAGTTATTTACTGACTCATTATTTATGGCAGGAAAATAGCAATATTGAACAGGTATTTCAGAAGATTCTCCCAGAAATCCCTAAAGACTTTAAGCAATTGCCGCGTTATGACGTGAAGGTAGGGAGTGGGTATCAGCAGCAATCACCATTTTTGATAAATTCTCCTAATTCGGCTGCACAGGCGGTAGTAACGCGAGTGAGTGGTGATACTGCTCAGTTGTGGTTAGGGGGAGTTGATTTAAGGAAGGTGGAGGCGGGAACGGTATTCACTGCGATGAAGGGAACAGGGCAGGTGAAAGTGGTTTCTCGTGATGAGATGGTGGCACAGGCAAGGATTGAGAAGGCGGTGACGGAAGGAATGCCGTTGCGTTTGATGGGGTAGACGAGTATGGATTTTGGTTTTCAGGAATTCATATAGAGAAGAATTCAGGCAATTACCTCTACAGACTGCTCTCAAAAAACAGTTATGTTTCCAGCTAGCTCCCGAAAAGTCGATCGCTGTTTTGCCCTTCTGATAGGTGTGTTATTTGCTACTGCTACTAGCACTCCCATCAGCGCCCAACCGACTACCAGAGTATCCCAGTCACCGACAACAGAAAACTCCAACTCTTCAGAAATACGGCAACCTGTGAAAGCATTTGGCGGGCAACTCGCAGTATTTCTGGGTCATGAGGAAAGGGTTACCAGTGCAATATTTAGCCCCGATGGTCGGCAAATTTTGACTGCCAGTCCCGATAAAACCGCCCGATTATGGGATACCCAAGGTAATCTCTTGGCTGTGTTGCGAGGGCACGAGAATTGGCTCAATAGTGCAGTATTTAGCCCCGATGGTCGGCAAATTTTGACTGCCAGTCACGATAAAACTGTCCGATTGTGGGATAGCCAAGGGAATCTCCAAACTGTGTTGCGAGGGCATGAGGAAGGGGTTACCAGTGCAATATTTAGCCCCGATGGTCGGCAAATCTTGACTGCTAGTTGGGATAAAACCGTCAGATTGTGGGATAGCCAAGGGAATCTCCAAACTGTGTGGCAGGCGCATCAGGGCTGGGATATCAACAGCGCCGTATTTAGCCCCGATGGTCGGCAAATCTTGACTGCCAGTAGAGATAACACCGCCCGATTGTGGGATAGCCAAGGGAATCTCCAAGCTGTATTACGAGGGCATAAGGAGTGGGTAATCAGTGCAATATTTAGCCACGATAGTCGGCAAATCTTGACGGTCAGCACGGATAACACCGCCCGATTATGGGATAGCAAGGGTAATTCTGTGGCTGTTTTACAGAGTCATCAGGGAAGGATCAACACTGCCGTATTTAGCCCCAATAGTCAGCAAATCTTCATTTCTAGTGGGGATACAACCACCAAGAATAATCTCACCCAGGTATGGGATAACAAAGGTAATCTCTTGGCAAAGTCGCAGGGGCATAGAATTTATGCGTCCCAGGCAGCTTTTAGCCCGGATGGTCGGCAAATCTTAACTATCAGTGACGATGGAACCATCCGATTCTGGGATAGCAAGGGTAATCTCCAAGCCGTGTTGCGGGGGCATGAGAATTGGGTCAACAGTGCAATATTTAGCCCCGATGGTCGGTATATCCTAACTGCTAGCGAAGATAAAACCGCCCGATTATGGGACATATCAGATGCAATCGCTACCCAATCCGAGCAAATGACGGCTCTGCAAACCTTGCAGGAAAGCGTTTCTAAGAATAACGCTCAACTGGCTGTGTTGCGGGGGCATGAGCATTCAGTCACAAGTGCAGTATTTAGCCCCGATAGTCGGCAAATCCTAACTGCCAGCGAAGATAAAACTGCCCGGTTATGGAATACCAAGGGTAATCTCTTGGCTGTGTTACGCGGGCATGAGGATTATATCGACAGTGCAGTATTTAGCCCGGATGGTCGGCATATCCTAACTGCCAGTCACGACAAAACCGCCCGGTTATGGGATACCAAGGGTAATCTCTTGGCTGTGTTACGCGGGCATGAGAGTGAGATCACAGGTGCAATATTTAGCCCCGATAGTCGGCAAATCTTGACGGTCAGTACGGATGAAACCGCCCGGTTATGGGATAGCCAAGGTAATCTCTTAGCTGTGTTGCGGGGGCATGAGGATTCAATCTCAAGTGCAGTATTTAGCCCCGATAGTCGGCAAATCTTGACGGTCAGTACGGATGAAACCGCCCGGTTATGGGATAGCCAAGGTAATCTCTTGACTGTGTTGCGGGGGCATGAGAATTGGGTCACAGGTGCAATATTTAACCCCGATAGTCGGCAAATCTTAACTGTCAGTTTAGATAAAACCCTCCGGTTGTGGGATAACAAGGGTAATGTCCTAGCTATCTTGCCGGGGCATGAGGGTTCGTCGGATAACGGTGCAGTATTTAGCCACGATGGTCGGCAAATCCTGACTACCTGGAATAAAACCGTCCGGTTGTGGGATAGCAAGGGTAATCTCTTGGCTGTGTTGCGGGGGCATGAGGATTCAATCTCAAGTGCAGTATTTAGCCCGAATGCTCAGCAAATCCTGACTGCCAGTGGGGATAAAACCGCCCGGTTGTGGGATAGCAAGGGTAATCTCTTAGCTGTGTTGCGGGGGCATGAGAATATTGTCAGCAGTGCCGTATTTAGCTCTGATGGTCGGCAAATTCTGACTGCCAGTTTAGATAAAACTGCCCGGGTATGGGGCGTATCAGATGCAATTGCTACCCAATCCGAGCAAATGACTGCTCTGCAATCTTTTAAGGAAGGTTTTTCTAAGAATAATGCTCAATTGGCTGTATTAGGGGGGGATGAGAATGGGATCAATAGTGCAGTATTTAGCCCAGATGGTCGGCAAATCCTGACTACCGGAAATAAAACCGCCCGGTTATGGGATAGCCAAGGTAATCTCTTGGCAGAGTTGCAGGGGCATGAGGATTCGATCTCAAGTGCAATATTTAGCCCGAATGGTCAGCAAATTTTGACTGCCAGCATGGATAACACCGCCCGGTTATGGGATAGCAAGGGTAATGTCCTAGCTATCCTGCCGGGGCATGAGATTTGGGTCACAAGTGCAGTATTTAGCCCCGATGGTCAGCAAATCTTGACTATCGGTAACACGAAAACCGCTCAATTGTGGAATAGCAAGGGTAATCCCTTGACTGTGTTGCGGGGGCATGAGAGTGAGATCACAAGTGCAGTATTTAGCCCCGATGGTCGGCAAATTTTGACTGCCAGTTGGGATAACACCGCCCGATTGTGGGATAGCCAAGGGAATCTCCAAGCTGTGTTACAGGGGCATGAAGAAGGGGTTACCAGTGCAGTATTTAGCCCTGATGGTCGGCAAATCCTGACTGCCAGTCACGACAAAACCGTCCGGTTATGGGATAGCAAAGGTAATCTCCAAGCTGTGTTGCAGGGGCATGAGGAAGGGGTTACCAGTGCAGTATTTAGCTCTGATGGTCAGCAAATCCTGACTGCCAGTGCGGATAATACCGCCCGGTTATGGGATAGCAAGGGTAATCTCCAAGCTGTGTTGCAGGGGCATGAGAATAATGTCAGCAGTGCCGTATTTAGCTCTGATGGTCAGCAAATCTTGACTGTTAGTAACGACAATCACTTTAGTAAAAATAACGAAAAAACTGCCCGGTTATGGGATAACCAAGGTAATCTCCTGGCTATCTGGCGGGGGCATGAGGAAGGGGTCAATAGTGCCGTATTTAGCTCTGATGGTCAGCAAATTTTAACTACCAGTAGCGATGGAACCGCTCGGTTATGGAATATCTCCATCGTCATCAAAGTTTCTGCCTCTAAAGTAGCCTTTATCAAGGGAAGTCAACTTTCTAGCCAAGGTAGTGTCAAATCTAAACAACTTGCACTTCTAAAGTTAGAAGAAGCCTTGGCACTGTATCGTGCAGAGCAAAATTATACCCAAGCTGCACTCACTCTCTTATCAATCGGTAAAGTTTACGCCAATTTAGGTCAATTCCAAGCCGCCTTAGACTCCTACAATCAAGCATTGCCTTTATCGCGACAAGCGGGTGCTAAAACGGAAGAAGCCAGTATCCTCAACAGTCTCGGTCAACTCTACACCGATTTAGCCGACCCGAAAGCAGCCCTAGACTCTTACAACCAAGCCTTGCCCTTGTTGTATCAACTAAATGACCAAGGGGCAGTAGCCACCACCCTTAACAATATTGGTGATATTCACGCAGCTACAGGAAAAGGGCTAGATGCCTTAAAATTTTACAATCAAGCCCTCGCTATTTCTAGGCCGATTGGTAACAAAACCGCAGAAGCATCAGCATTGATGGGCGTTGGCGGCATTTACATCGCTTCAAAAGAATGGACAACCGCCTTTAATGCCTACAATCAATCTATTATCATCTCCCGCTTCCTCAACGACCAAATAAAGCAAACCAAAATCCTCAACCAACTGGGGAAAATCCACGCCGCTTTAGGCCAAAACTCTACTGCAATAGAACACTACAACCAAGCCTTATCTTTATCCCGGCAACTTGGTTACAAAACAGAAGAAGCGAACATTCTTTACAACCAAGCCACCTTAAACCGCCAGCAGAATAACCTTACCGCTGCTAAAACCGAAATCGAAACGGCGATTAATATTATTGAATCACTCCGCACCCAAATCGCTAGCCAAGAACTGCGGCAGTCTTACTTTGCCCGTAACCAAGACTATTACCAGTTCTACATCAACCTGTTGATGCAACTGCATCAACAAAACCCAAGTCAAGGATATGATGCCCTCGCTCTCCATGCCAGCGAACGCGCCCGTGCCCGCAGTCTCCTCGAACTTCTCACCGAAGCGAACGCCAACATCCGCTCTGGGGTTGACCCAAAACTTCTCGAACAAGAACGCACTCTTCAACAACAACTCAATGACTTTGAGCATCGCAAGTATGAACTGTTGACGACTCAATACACTCAAAAGCAACTCGACGAAATTCGACAAAAAACGGACTTGGTTCTGGCTCAACTCGACCAACTTAAAGCCCAAATTCGCACTAATAGTCCTCGCTACGCCAACCTCAAATATCCCGAACCCCTGAATCTACAACAAATTCAACAACAGATACTCGACGACAAGACAATCCTTTTAGAATATTCTCTCGGTGAAGAACGCAGTTATCTTTGGGCAGTCACCCAAAACAGCATCACCAGTTATGTACTTCCTAAACGCAGTGAAATAGAAACCGCGGTCCAAGCCTTCCGAAAATCTCTTACCCCCAATAGCGTTGCTCATCTCGAGACTGGGCTGCCACTGAGTCAAATGCTTCTCGCCCCAGTTGCGAATCAATTAGGTAATAAACGCTTACTGGTGATTGGAGATGGAGCATTGCAATATGTTCCCTTTGCCGCACTTCCAATCCCCTCCGCTCCCACTACCCCACTTTTAGTCCAAAACGAAATCATTACGCTCCCCTCGGCTTCTACGGTTGCCATTCAACGCCGACAACTAGAAAACCGCCCCATTGCTGCCAAATCCATTGCCGTTGTTGCCGACCCCATCTTCAATCTCAACGACTCTCGTATTGCTGGGACTCCACCCCAACAAACCCCTGATACACTATCTAGTCGTACCCTCACTCGCGCTGCTCGTAACTTGGGCTTAGGAGACAGTGGAAGGGTCTTTGACCGTCTGCAATATACTCGCACTGAAGCCGAGAAAATTCTTGCCCTCGTCCCAGAACAGCAACGTCTGCAAGCTTTAGACTTTAACGCCTCCCGTGCCACTGCCACTGACCCAAATTTAGCCCAGTATCAGATTATCCATCTTGCCACTCACGGCTTACTCGACCCCATCAATCCTGAATTATCGGGAATTGTGCTGTCTCTGTATGACCAAAATGGCAAATCTCTGGATGGATTCTTGCGCCTGCACGATATTTTCAACCTTAACTTGCCTGTGGAACTGGTGGTCTTGAGTGCTTGCGAAACCGGATTGGGTCAAGAAGTTAAAGGTGAAGGATTGGTGGGATTAACACGAGGCTTTATGTATGCGGGTTCAAGACGAGTGGTGGTGAGTTTGTGGAGTGTGAATGATGCAGCGACTTCCAAGGTGATGACGAATTTTTATCAGAAGATGCTTCAGTTGGGGCAAAACCCGGTAGCTGCGCTGAGAGCGGCACAACTGGAAATGTGGAACTCTGGGCAATGGCAAGCACCTTATTATTGGGCAGCGTTTACGATTCAAGGAGATTGGCGATAATGGCGCTTTCAATTCAGGAGAGTGATTTTTTGGAGGATGGAGCAGACGATATGGTGAAATGTCTCAATATCTGATTTCTCCTGACTCCTCCTGTTGTACGGTGCCTCTTTAGATGAGTAGCTTAAGATAGTGACTCGCTAAATTAATTGTCTTCATCAGGCTGGGGGTAGTAGACACGTCACAGTGATGATGATGTAGAACCGGAGCGGACACCAGTGCAATTGCACTGCGAGAAATGTATGAATTCTGGACTGGAAGAAGCTCCTCGTTCAACTTCAATCAAGAATTCTAGTTTGAGTAAGTCGGACTCTTGAACCGCAGCCAAGAATGCGATCGCCATTCAGAAAAAGAAAATAACCTTCTGGGGAATTTTGACGTTTTCGTCGCTCAACTATTGCACCTCTGCATCTGGAAGTTGTTGCAAGTAGTTGTTCATGAGAGAACTCATTGAGTTTCTCTTGTTAGCCTGACCTTCAAGCAAAATCGCTATTAGGCCCAGGGATTGAAACCATCACCTGCAATGAATGCTTAGGTAAGACTCAATTTCACCAACCCTAAATTGATATCAGGCTACATCTGTGGCTCTACTCGGTGATTGGGTACTTCGGGACAACGCTCAACCCGCCCTAGTTGGTAGCCTTGTTTCTCTAATCGTTCCACAAATTCATTCGGGTCAGAGTTAGTTTCTGATTGAGGCGATGGTTGTGTCAATTGCCTGATTTGATTGAGTTTAGCTTTCCGTCCCATTGGCTTTTTCCCTCTTAACGATGCAATCACTTGGTCAAATCGACCTTAAAGGTTACGTAATTTGTCGTATTTTTCTTGTGGCTACTAATAATTGCGGTTGCGAATTACTGAACTCAACATCTTTTATCTTAAATCAGCCATCAATTTCATGAACTCCTCATGCGAACTCAACCCCACCTCCTCACCCCGCTCGCACTGTTTATAGCTTTGATATGACACCAGGGTTTATTCAGCTTGTGAACCCATTTGCCTAAGTTGATTCACTTTGAGTGCCCAGTTTAAGGTTAGCCAGACAAAGGTATTATGCCGAATGCAACAAAAAATAGTTTTTTGCATAAATGTTAAACCTAGAGGTAATAAGTACTATATCTACAAAGATTATCTAAATGGAGAAACCTATGAAGATTTTAGAGCATACTTCAACTCGCCTGACTCTTCAAGATTCGACGATATATGTTTGGTTTGCGAGATTGGTTGGTAGTCTTTTTTTGTTTATCGGTTGTGGGGCACTCTTTCTATTCATTGAATCTATGAAGGGGGTAAGGCTAGATAATCTAGCTAATATTATTGAAAAATCATTACCAGGGATAGGCTTTATGATTTTTTTTCTTAGTTTCGGCATTACATTCGTTTTCTTTTTTCCTAAGAGGACGGTTTGGTTTGACAAAGAAAATGAAAAATTAGTAATTAAAACTGAAAGATTACTAATGACAAAAACTATTGAATATCCAATTACAGATATTGCTAGTGTGATAGTAGAGAAAAATTATAGTTCCAATAATTCTGCACAGGTCTATACTATTTATTTAAACATAGCTTTCAATCGCCAAAAAATACGATTGTCCAGTTCGGGCTTCAACAAGGCAAAAGAAAGAGCGAATCTTATCCGCAGTTTTCTAAATATGCCTTTATGAATTTACACACGGTTTCGCTAAAATCGGCAAGAATTGCTAGGGTGCTGTTAGGGCTTATTGGTATTCATCTAGCATTGATAGAGCTTTCAACAATCTTCACACTCATCGCGATCTCTGTTGGTATAGTTTCTGCAAAGCCTGCGCTTGCATAGCCACCTTGCCCAGTTAGTCGTCAAAATGTTTGCAAGTAGTTAGTCAGCTAAAATAGCTTATCATTTAACTTAATTTAGCGGTTGTTTCTCAACCGCGTTCGCTGTGCTAGTTGTCTAACATTCTGTGTCTGTGTTTTATAATTTTATAATTAAATAAGCAGGAATAAATATACTAAAAATGACATTTAAACTACAGGATTTTTATTGTCCTTTTCCTTCAGCGATTAATCAGCATTGCGAAGTGGCTTGTCAGCACACTCTAAAATGGCTGCGCTTATTTAATCTTGTTACAGATGAATCAGTCTATAAAACTTTGGGAGCGGCAAAATATCATAAATTGGCTGCACGCATCTGTCCTAATGTTTCGCTGGAAGCTCTAAAAATTTTTTCGGACTCTATGCTATTGTTCTTTATATTGGACGAGCAATCGGAGGATGCTGGAACCAGCGGAAAACCCGAAATATTAAAACCTCAACACGAGCGTTTAGTCGATATTTTGACACACGTGGAACTCTCTAAACCTGATACGCCAACAGAACTTGCAATGCAGGATATTTGGTAGAGGTTGTTTCAGCTTCATCATACGCCATTACCGTTGAGGCTTCGTTTCGCAAAGAGTGTGAAAGAGTATTTTGAGGGATTGCGCTGGGAAGCTTTGAACCACTCGCGTGGGATTACTCCAGACGTTGGAGCTTATATAAAGATGCGTCCCTTTACAAATGGGGCTTATCTTTGTTTTGACCTTCTACAGATAATGGATCAGATTGCTCTTTTACCCGAAGTAATCGAACATCCTATTGTGAAACGGTTAGAATTGGCAGCCAACAATGCGATTGGTAGAGCTAACGATATTTTGTCTCTTGAAAAGGATATACATAAAGGACACACTCACAATTTAGTCTTGGTTTTACAACACTCTCACCAACTCTCTCGTGAAGAGGCGATCGCTCGTGTTGCTGAACTGCATGATGCTGAGGTGCGAATCTTTATTGAGTTGTCAACGCAGCTACCGTCTTTTGGAGCTGAAATAGATGCCAACCTTCAACGCTACCTTTCTAGTTTACGTGTCTGTGTACGTGGTCTTCTAGATTGGCATCAAGACTCAGGTCGTTACCAATCTCAAATGAGCTAGTGTCTTATCGCTTTTCTGTCACTCTGATGAGAGTGTAATCGCATTGCTCTAGCTGCCACGGGGTCAGCCAGCAATACAAAAAAACTCTAATTTTCTGTCATTACATCTTGGGCATTCCCTCTAAAGGAATTAGAAATGTCTAAGTCCCTTTAGTAGATTTTAGTGAGTCAGCAGCTTGGCAGAAATTTTGTTAATTTCTTCAAGAAACTCATCAGATAGTTCCTGTAATATCAAAGTGATTAGTTCTAAAGTAGAATCTCATAAACGACCGTTTATAAGACAGATTTCTGGAGTTGATACAACAGACCTCAAACCCAGTGTTACCGTGTCTTATAACCCGTCTTTTTATGGGGTAAAGGTAGCGAAGCTGCAACGAGGTGCCACACGATCGCTAGAACAATCGTGAAATAAGGAATCCAGCAAAAAAACTCAAAAAATAGCAACTTGCCCGAAAATGATGCTTGGATTACCTAAAAAATCTACGACAGAAGGAGCATTTGAAGCCTTTTCAACTTCAAAACTTGCCCGAAAATGACCGTTTTCCGGGATGTTTCAGCTAATGTCCGAAAAATATTCAGAAATCCTTATCTAGCAATAACTTCAGGCATTACGTAGCACTTCGTTGCAACTTCGCTACCTTTACCCCTTGATCGCTTCTTTCAATCCAACGGACGCTCAGTTTTTGGTTCCATTGCTAAAAGCTCTCGCTAACCATCAACAATTCGTGTGCCAATTTCTCGTAATAATCCTGCCACCTCTATTGGGTGCGGTTCAGGTGGATTAAGTAATACTTTTTGCGCTATGTTTTTCCATTGGTCAATTCGCTGCTCTGCAATATAACCAGGCCCTTTGTTGCTTTCAAAAAATTTTAGTCCAAAGAGCCATTGTGGGGAGGTTTGACGGAATTCCTCGGCAAAGATTAGGCGGATGCGTTCTTCTTCTTTAACCACCAACTCACTCAACTGGCGCAGCCGAGTTGCGTTTTTTCCTGAGGGATAGAGTGCAGTCGCTAGCAAAAGAATACCCATTGCAAAAAAAGGACATTCTTCGTTATCTACGGGTAGCGATAACATCCGCCAACACAAGAGTTGTAACGTCAACTCAATAGCCTCTTGCTCCAGACTCAGTACACTCGCAATCAATTGAATAATCGTTTCTGACTCACTAGCAATATTCGCCGTATCACAGTTGAACTGTTCAGATGCGATTCTAAGCAAAACAACACAGCAAAACGCTCGCATTAGATGTCCGACAGTTTGCTCTTCTTCTTGTTGAGAATTTTCTGGCTCTGACCAGCGCATCAGCTCTAAGACCTCTAATGCCTGATACCAAACAGGTACTTGAGCTTTTCCCTTAGATGGACGAACTAGCACTTCATTTGACTGCCAGGGTTCGTCACGAATGCGTTTGAGCACCCGCAAATAGTGTTCAACATGTATGCCATAGTCAGCCGCTGCTATCTCTTCTAGCATGGCATCATCAATATGCGATCGCAGCCACACCCACAACGTACAATCCGATGGATTAAAGTGATCGAGCAGGGAGTGCCACTGTGTGTGCAATGTGACTTCAATCGTTTGCCAGTCTGGATTACGCTCTTCCTCGTCCGTTGGGCGTCTAACAGAATCTAGCCACTGGCTTTCACACGCCCCAAACGCCAGAAAGTTACGCTGTGCTTGGATTAATTCGACTCGATTAGAAGTTGCGTGTTGCCAAGACCCATCTGGCACTGAGTCTTCCCAAAAACAGATAGGGCAAATCTCATAACTACCGGGTGGCTCTTTAGCGAGGGTTTTGTAGCCACAACAGAGACAAGGATAGGCAAAGACTGAGTACATTCCGTGATTTTTTCAGTTACTTTAAACTGTTTTATGTCTTCCTTTGTCCAAAGTCCAAAATCGCAGAGGAAGTACACGCCTTGCTGGTTCACCAAGGCGAACCTTTGGGCTAGCTACCTTGCCAACTGGACCGTATGGAACTACATTCGAGCGGCAGCAGCACTAGCGGTAGCGACATCGCTTACCATCGCGCTCTGTTACCCTGCGGCCCGATCGCAGAATTTGTAAATCCCCAATCAAGTAAAGTGCGATTACGCGATGCCATCGCCTGCGGCGCGATCGCTATCCCAAGAGGCACAACTCAATCGCCCCCTTCAACTTCTGCCAAAGCCTCAGCCAGCAGAATTCGCAACACTTCAGATTTCTTTCTGCCAGTGCGATTGGCAAGATTGGTAAGACGGCGGTGCATTTCTGGCGAGAGGTCTAGGCTAACTCTAATGGGTCGCTCTTTGGGTGATTCCTCTTTTTGTAATTTTTCCAGCAGCCCTCCAGGTTCTGAGACGAGTGGGGAAGAAGACAGTTTTTCATCTGCTGCTTCAGGCTTTGGTTCGCCAAAGATAAATTTATCAGCAGCAGCATTCAAAGTTTTCCGAGGTTTCTTCGGGGTCATTTGAGTAACTTCAGAATTTCCTTGAACAAAGATTCAAATTCCTTAGCTGATTCTTCTGCCCCTCTGACCTCCCAAATAGATGCCTCCTGAGAGAAGCAATCAGAAATTGCCTGTTTTTGGTGAATCACTGTTTTGAGCAGCGTCACGTTAGGAACCTGGCTAAGAACATCCAATGCCTCTTTCTTTAGCCGAGTTCCCTT
>NZ_JAMPKG010000038.1:0-51149 GCF_039962015.1 Trichocoleus sp. AS-A1
CTAGCGTTGTGGAACCACACCGACTCCATCCCGAACTCGGAGGTGAAACGCAACTGCGGCGAAGATACTCGGTGGGTGACTGCCTGGGAAAATAGCTCAGTGCCAGGTTGATTTTTAGTTAGATTGAGTATAATAAAGGGTCGCTCTTCAAGAGCGACCCTTTATTATAGGATTGAGCTAATGTTAGTAAATGCTATTTTGGGGCTACCCTCTCTGAATATTAGACCTCTTGCGTGAATAGGTAGAAGGTGGATAGAAGTAGGTTAAGGAGGAACTAGCCATGACCTACGAGCAACTCAAATCCCTCAAGCCCAGTGCCTTTAAGCGCAGATGTGGTGTTCATCAAGACACCTTTGAGCAGATGGTCGAGATTTTGCGTCCGCATCTCGATCGTCGCGGCTTCCGAGGTGGACAGCCAAAACTCGGCGTCGAAGACCAACTGCTGGTTGTGCTGGAGTAGGAGCGAGAATATCGCACTCAGTTTCATATTGCGACCAGTTGGGGAATCAGTGAGTCAGCCGTGTGTCGCCTCCCCCACGAAGGTAGAAACGTTGCTAATGCGCTCTGGCAAGTTCCGCTTACCTGGAAAAAAGCAGCTTTATGCCAACGCTTACACCTGGAATGTGTTGGTGGTCGATGTGACTGAGAGTCCAATCGAACGTCCAAAAAAAAACAGCGAGGCTACTACAGTGGCAAGAAGAAACGGCACACGTTGAAAGCCCAAGTGGTAGTCAACCAAGCCAACGGGCAAATCATCTGCACAGCATTTGGTAAAGGGCGAGTGCATGATTAGCGAAAAGTTCAAGCTCAATCGTATCCCGATGCTGCCAGAGCAACTTTGGAAAGGCTGACGCCGGGGTATCAAGGTATGGCAAAACTGCATCCAAGCAGTTGTACCCCAACCAAAAAGTCACGCAAAGCCAAACTGGACAAGTTTGAGTGTCAGCACAATCGGTTGTTAGCACGGTTGCGAGTAGTAGCAGAACACATCAACCGCTTGCTGAAGGTCTTTCGCATCCTGGCAGAGCGTTACCGGAATCGACGCAGGCGCTTTGGCTTACGATTCAACTTGATTGCTGCCATTATTAACTTTAAGCTTGCCTCCTCTTCCTGATTCATGCAAGAGGTCTATTGTCGCTTCCGAGTCTTGAGGTCATGCATCAGTAGCTTTTGCTGCCACTGCGGTTCAAATTTTTGACAAAAGTCATCTATTTGGCAAAACAAAGCATCTCCCCTAGACAATTAACGGGGGTTGCTGAATATTTCTGTAGATTTTTCAGCTTACTTGCCCTCCCTTGCTTGGACGCTTCTCCATCTATTTCTATCCACAATCACCAACTCCTCTCGGCTTGCAACTTGTCTTTTCAGCCTACTTCAGGATTTCTGAGTCAACCTTCCCTCGGAACAGTGAAGTAGGCACTTGTTGTTCTGATACTTAAAAACTTAACTCAGTGGAACCGTTCATTGTAGAAAGTCGAGTCTTAGAGCATTTACTGACTGCCGTTGACTTCACACTTCATGAATTCCTGTTCGTCCAGCAAGACTCGCTACAATGGTTGCTAATTCAGAAGGTTCCACAGGTTTAGGGATGTGCATTTGAAATCCGGCAGCGATCGCTCGCATCCTATCTTCAGCCCTAGCGTATGCTGTTAGAGCAACAGCAGGAGTTCGTCCCCCCTCTTCCACGTTCAATGCCCGTACTCTACGAATCAATGTGTAGCCATCCTCTCCAGGCATCCCGATATCGCTCAATAGAACATCTGGTTTAAGAATTTTTATTGCTTCAATCGCTGAATCAGCCGATCCAACGGCACACACAGAAGCTCCGCACTGTTCCAATAGCGTGGTGACAAACACGCGCGAATCAACCTCATCGTCTACAACGAGTATTTGTAAGCCATCTAACGAAGGTGGATGGTTAAATGAAACTCCCCGCCCAACCGTTGGGTGTACCCGCTCTCCCTCACTTGTCTCCATACGGACAGGCATCAGAGGAAGCTTTACGATAAATGTCGCTCCCTGCCCCTCACCTTGACTTTCTGCACGAACTGTCCCACCGTGTAGCTCTACCAAGTGGCGTACAATCGCTAGACCAAGACCAAGTCCACTGTATGACCGGGTAATAGAACTATCAGCTTGACGAAAGCGGTCGAAGACATAGGGCACAAAGTCAGAGTTAATGCCAAGCCCTGTATCGATTACTGTTATTTCAACATGGGAGTTAATCCGTTCGAGGCGAACCTGAACTCGCCCTTCTTTAGGTGTGAACTTGATTGCATTGGATAATAGATTCCAAATTATCTGCTGTAAGCGATCTGAGTCACCGGCAACCGGGCCTGCTGCCGGATCGAGTACACTTTGGAGTCGAATAGCCTTAGCATCAGCCGCCGGACGGACGGTATCAACCGCCGCCTCAACAACCAAAGCAAGCTCAATTGGGCGGACATTTAGGCGTAACTTGCCCTGAATGATGCGGGAAACATCCAGCAAATCCTCCACCAGCTGAGCTTGTGCCCTAGCACTGCGTTCAATGGTCTCCATCGCCCGCGCAGTAGTCGCCTCGTCAAATTTGCGGGTATTGAGTAATTGAACCCACCCTAGCATTGCATTGAGGGGCGATCGCAGTTCGTGAGACAGTGTTGCCAAAAACTCGTCCTTCATCCGGTTTGCTGACTCCGCCGCGGTGCGTGCTTCCTGTTCGGCAACGAGTAGTTGGTTGCGTTCGTCTTCAACTTGCTTCCGTTCAGTGAAGTCACGCATGATTTTAGAAAAGCCTCGTAGCTGCCCAGTCTCATCTCGTAAGGGCGTTACGATGCCACTTGCCCAGAAACGGGTGGCGTCCTTACGCAGGTACCAGCGTTCATTTTCAGCACGACCTTCTATTACTGCCGTTTCCAGTTCTTGCTTGTCTGCACCGAGTTCTAGGTCTTCAGGTATATAGATAATTGAGGCAGATAAACCGAGGATTTCGGCTTCCTGATAACCGAAAATGCGCTCTGCTCCAATGCTCCAACGAATAACACGCCCGTCTGGGTCGATGAAGAAAATCGCGTAGTCTTTTACATTTTCTAATAACAAGCGAAACCGTTCTTCGCTGGTTCGCAGCGCTTCTGATGCCCACTTGCGATCTGTGATGTCAGCTACAATATACACAGCACCCGTAAAAACTCCACTCTCGTCGAACACGGGATCTGTGGTTACAGAAAACCATCGTTCACCACACCGTAGCTCCTCGTTCTCGCGACGACGGGTTTCTTGGACACGAGTTAAGGGAGTTACCTCGACGCAGCCCAGGATATCGTGCATTACCTCCTGATAAAAGCAACCCTCGATCTTTCCGAACGGTTTTTTCAGAAGATTCGTCATGGCGCTGTTAGTTCGCAAGATTCTGCCACGGTGATCTAGTAAACAAACACCATCTTTCATGGCATTGAATGTCGTTTGCCACTCTTTCGCCAAAGCCATTGCCGATTCCTCAGCCTCTCGGATGCGGAGCAAAGCTTTCACAGTAGCGAGCAACTCGATTGCCTCCACCGGCTGGGCTAGATAGCCATCTGCACCACTCTCTAACCCTTGTGCCTTGTCTTTACTCTCGACAAAACTAGCAGACAGATGCAGGACAGGAATTGAGGAAGTAGCAGGATTTGCCTTGAGCCGGTGGCAGACCTCAAATCCATTAATATCAGGAAGCTGCACGTCAAGGATAATTAAGTCAGGCGGTTGCTGCGCTACTAATTGTAGACCCGTTTCGCCAGTGGCAGCCTCTTGAACCTTATACCCCTCTTTCCGAAGCATTCGGCTGACGACATAGCGGTTCGTTTCATTGTCGTCTACGTGCAAGATCGTGATAAGGGTGCGGTCAGACATGAGCAGCCTCTCCAGGCTCTAGAACTAGCCCAGCTAAAAGAAGTGCTTCTCGGACAAGAGCGATCGCTTCTTCACGGGATGAGTTTTCTTTTGAGAGAATCGCTACTGTGCTTTCAACAAGTATCGAGCGTTCCTCTGGTTCAAGAAGCTTTGAAGTATTAATAATTACCGGAATATTTTTAGTAGCTGGATCGGCTTTCATCTGTTCCAAAACCTCGAACCCGCTCATATCTGGCATAACTAGGTCGAGAAAAATGCAAGAAGGATTTTCTAGGCGGGCGTGACGGATACCTTCGTCCCCTGAAGTTGCCTCAATTATCTTAAAATTAAAACATTTTTCACGAGTGGTGCGACCCGTAAAATCGGCTAAATATTGCTTTAGTAGATAGTGGGATGCTGGGTCATCGTCAATAATCAAAACTTTTTGTAAATGCTCTTGTTTGACTAAAGTATTAAGTTTTTCAAGAAGCGATAATCGTTCTACTGGTTTCACAAAAAAGGCATCTGCACCTAAAGCACGAGCTTTCTTTTCGTTGTCAATAACAGTGATAACAACGATCGGGATATCTCGTGTCGCAGCGTTTCCTTTCATCTCTGAAAGGAAATCCCAAGTATTTTGCTCCTCAAGCAAAATGTCTAATAGCACAGCTCGTGGCTCAAACATTTGAAATGCTTGTTTTACTTGCTTGAGCGATCGCGCTGGGAAAATTTGATAGCTCGACCCCGCAAAATACTTCTCGTAAATGAACAGTGTTTCTGGGTTATCTTCTACAACTAATACTGGATAGCGAGTCGCATCTAACTGCAAAGGAGCATCGGGTTCAGATACCTCCTCTATATCACCCTCACCCCGGTAAATGAGCGGTATGGTGGCGAAAAACGTGGAACCTACCCCTTGTAAGCTTTTGATGGAGACACTCCCTCCCAGTAACTCGGCTAACTTCCGCGAAAGCGGCAGTCCTAGACCTGTTCCTTTAACCCGCTTTTGAAGGTGAGAATTCACCTGAATAAATTCCTCAAAGATCCGTTCAGTATCCTCAGGCGCAATTCCGATACCTGTATCAGCCACCGAGAAGACGACAGCGTTTTTGTCCAGTTCAGCTCTGATGCGAACTTCACCTCTTTCGGTATATTTCAATGCATTAGAAATAAAATTTCTCAAAATTTGGGCAACCTTCCCCTCATCGGTGCAGAGTGGGGGAAAGCCAACAGGTTCTTCAAAAACAAGAGAAATTGAGGAATTATCGCTAAGAAGTGGGCGCAGCATTCCTCGAAGAGTAGCGAATAGCTCGCTAACTTCAAACGCATTCGGATGAACCACAATTTTTCCTGCCTCGACCTTTGCCAAGTCCAAAAGGTCGTTCACCAACTCCGAGAGTCCTTCAGCCGATTGACGGATAAACGTCACTTGCTGTTCTTGATCGGGTGTCAATTCACCATCCATCCGATCTAGCAGCAGTCGAGAGAGAGACATAATCGAGTTGAGCGGCGTGCGAAACTCATGGCTCATATTAGAGAGGAAGCGAGTTTTGAGTTCATTGGCTCGCTGTAAAGAAACTGCTTTTTCGTCTAACTCGGCATATAATGCCACAACACCCCGATTAGTATCCTCTAGCTCGCGATTGACCTGCGCCAATTCAGCTTGACGCTTTTCGAGTTCTGCTAGAGTGCGAAGCAGTTCTTGGTTTTGTTGCTGAATTTCCTCAAAGGGATTTTGAGACCCTCGCATCGCCAACTCATCAGCAATTTGCGCCAAGCGCTTTGCTGTCAAGATCGGTGCCCGCTTTGGCAAGGTTTTTTCCATCAGCACCTCTGTTCCCTGCCCTGGCGTGGACGCGATATGAAACCGCTCCATCAGCCGCTTGGTGCCAATAATGCCTAAACCCATTCCGGTTTTTGATTTATACTGCCCATCCAGAATGCTCTTCAGATTGGCGATACCCGGCCCTTGGTCACGAATGCATACCACCAAGCTCTGAGGCAATTCGCCTTCCACCCGAAACTCTATTTTTCCCCCACGGGTATATTGGAAGGCGTTGCGGGCAATTTCCGATACAGCAGTGGCAATGCGCGTCTGATCCTGCGAGTCAAACCCCAAAGCTTGAGCAATCTGGCGTGCCTGCTGACGGGTCATCACGACATCTTGCTCAAATCGTATTTCTATCGTAAGAAGATTGGTCATTGGTCAATTGCTAATGGCTAATCGCTTGTTATTTATTGTTCATCAGCCCCTGCTGTACTCCTTTGGCCTTCAGTCTTCTTCGCGAGCAACCAGCACAGTGATGTCATCGCGACCTCGGTAGAAATCCCGGTACAAAACTCCAGCAATTAGGCTGGGATGTCTGGTTATGAGACCAGCATAGCGATCCAATCGCCACTGTGTACTCAACCCATCGGAATGCATCACCAAAAGCCCTCCTTGAGGCCACTGATAGACAAATTCCTGGATTTTACGGACTTCATGCCCCACTGTGCCATTGTGGGAAACCATGCTGTAGCTTCCTGCGGGAGAAAAAACGCTGCCAGCGATATTACCAACTCCAGCAAAACGAACGACAAGAGTTTTAAAGTCTACTTCTGCGATCGCTAAAGCGGCTCCACGAGTACTCCGCAGGGCTACGTGAGCCGCTTCAATAATCTCTGCGGGACTTTTGCGGACATTCTCTCGAAATATCTGAATGGCTTCTAGGGACGCCTGGGCGGCTAGAGGGCCGTGACCCAAACCATCTGCGACTAATAGCAGACTGCGACCGGGCTGTTGGTCGGTTGCCCACCCATCACCCGATACCTCCTCCCCTGCCATCGGGAGGCACACCACGCCAATCTCTAGATTGTTGGTCGATTGGTTTGCCACTTCTGGGCAAGCCCAGAGGTGACTTAATAAAGCTGTACCCACGTTGGGAACAGAATGAATCTCAAAAAAAGCAGAAAGGCGGCTAACTGCCCCCAAACCATTTCCAGGCGTCCCTGCTGTAGAAAAACCGTCGCGCAGACACTCCTGGATATTGCTGATCCCTGGCCCTTTGTCCAAGGCTAGGATTTCTATACCCGTTATCTCGTTTTTGCTTAAAGGCTGTAGCAGCAACAGACCGTCTTTAGCGTGCAGAACCAGGTTATTGGCGATCTCAGTAACGACAATACCAACCTGCCCCCGCTCAGTTTCGTTGAAGCCGAGACGAGTCGCGATCGCGAGGGCTATTCGTCTCGCTTCACCAGCCTGACTAGACTCTAAAATGGGTAAGGCAACGGGAGCATTCATAATTAACTCACTTCCACTTTGTAATAGTGACTTTTGTGCCTTCTCCGACACGGGAAACGATATTGAATTCGTTCACAAGGCGCTTTGACCCACTCAAACCCATCCCCAGGCCGTTTCCGGTTGTGAAGCCATCTTTTAGCGCCAGATCGATATCCGGAATTCCTGGCCCACTGTCTTCAAAAGTTAGCCGCAGACCCCGACGGAGTCCCTCCTCTAGGGCTTCGAGTTGCACCGTCCCGCCGCCGCCATAGTCCAGGGTGTTGCGTGCCAGCTCGCTCGCCGCTGTCACGATTTTAGTCTGGTCTATTAGGCTAAAACCCAGTCCTAGGGCAAACTGACGCACGGCTTGCCGTACTAGCACAACGTCTGCCGAAGACTGGATGCTTATCGTTTCAGACCTCTGCAAGACCATCTATGCTCCCCCTAGGAGAAGCCTCCAACGATTTATGCAGGAGGGACATTCCCTTTTCAACGTTTAAGGCTGTGCGAATGCCGGTTAAGGAGAGTCCTAACTCTACTAAAGTGATGGCGACTGCTGGCTGCATACCTACAACAACCGTTTCAGCATCAAGTACTCGCGACATCTTGGCAATATTTCCCAGTATCCGTCCAATAAAAGAATCAACGATCTCTAGTGCTGAAATATCTATCAGCACACCACGGGCACTTGTTTGGCTAATGCGGTCGGTCAGGTCATCTTGCAAAGCGATCGCTAGGCGATCGTGCATATCGACCTGAATCGTCACTAGCAGGAATTCACCCATTTGTAATATGGGGATACGTTCCATAAAACTCCTTAAGTGCGTGTTTGGGCGCGAGAGATCGTGGCTCCAGTTCGCTTCAGCGCCAAAGCAAATGCGTCGCATAGAGAAGCCTTGGTGATCACATCAGCCAGATCCACGCCCAAGTAGACAATCGTTTGAGCAATCTGGGGCCGAATCCCGCTCAGGATGCAATCAGCGCCCATTAGACGAGCCGCAGTGACTGTCTTAAGTAAGTGCTGAGCGGTGAGAGTATCAACGGTGGGCACTCCCGTAATATCAATGATGGCGACTTCCGAACCCGTCTCTACAATCTTCTGCAAGAGGGACTCCATCATCACTTGGGTGCGGGCGCTATCGAGGGTGCCAATGATGGGTAGGGCTAAAATGCCTTCCCACAGTTTCACGACCGGCGTTGAAAGTTCCATCAGCTCCTCTTGTTGGCGCAGGATCACTTCCTCGCGGGCTTTCTGATAGCTCTCAGTTGTCCAGAGTCCAAGCTTGTCCAACAGAGTCGTAACTGACCAAATCTCTTCCAGAAGGCTTTCGCTATCCTGTGCAAGTTCTAGGCGCAAGCGGCTGAACAAAGGTTGCTTCAAAGAAAAAACAAAAGTTGCGGTTTCTGATGGCGTGAAGCCTTTCTGGCTGCGCGATCGCGAAATCGAGCCAAGCATCTCGCGCACGCTACGCCATTCAGTCGATTTAATGTCGGTGAAGTTACCTTGCTGGACAGATGCCGAGAACAAGTCCAGGAATTCTCTGCATTCTTCACGCAGCTCTATTTCCTTAATTAGGTCTTTGCGGATACCAGCAGTTATTTGCTCTGAGATCCAGTCTGTTAGCAGTTGGGATTGATCGGTTTGGAGAATTTTCGGAATCTTACTTTTGCCGCTCAAGTTCATATTAACGGCCCCTTGTTTTAGCCTGTATTTGGCAAATTATTGTACAAGTCAACTATTTAGGCTTTTCGGCTAACTAGCTCAGTGGAGCCATTGAACAGCTTTCGTTGCGAGAATCTCTAGATGTACTTTTTTATCGTTAAGAAAATCTAGTTGACGAACTAGGCAGTATGAGGTAGTCCCTGAAAGGCTGATTGACCAAGATTAATTATAAGGATAAGGCGGGACAAAATAAGTACGTGTTACCGAAGTTTCACCGTCACGTTCCTACGCTTATGGTTCGCCCTAAAATCTGCAAGCCAGCCTAGAAATCATACCCATCATCTAGGCTAAAGGTTGCTGAGTGCATCCTGTTGCGTTACGTAATCAACTGTAATTGAAGCAAGGCGATCGCGCGAAGGCACCCTATAAACTGCTCTGTGACAGTTACACAAGTTCTAAGCAAGCATCTTCACGTCTTCGCACTCGCTACAAGTCCTCTATTGAGAACTTTTGTGCTAAAGCAGCAGTGAGAGTCAGGAAGTTTTGAGAATCTCGAATTGCTAATTGCAGAGGATGAGTGGGAAAAATATTAGTAACCCACTTGCTTATCCACTACATTTCGCAGCGGTAAACCAGCTTGATAGCGGCTCAAATTCTCCAAAAACAGTTCTAAGGATCGCTGGTAAGTTTGTGGCGAATCTGCCGAACAGTGGGGTGAAATAAAGACGTTAGGCAGCAACCAAAAAGGACTATCTAGCGGTAAGGGTTCTGCGGAAAAAGTGTCTAATGCAGCGCCTGCAATCCAGCCTTCTCGAAGAGCAGTCAGCAATGCAGCTTCATCGACGATTGCACCTCTAGCAATATTAATGAAAAAGGCAGATGAACGCATGGCTTGAAAAACTGCTGCGTCCATCGTGCCTTTCGTCTCCGGTGTCAAAGGTGTGCTAACGACGACATAATCAGCTTCCGGAAGCAGCGATCGCCATTCGGTTGCACTCACGACTTTGTCAAACTCCGGTAGCGGTTCGGGATGGCGACGGCTACCCCAAACTCTCATTCCAAAAGATGACGCACGTTGCGCGATCGCGACGCCAATACTTCCCGCACCAATAATTAGCAAGGTTGCATCCTTCAACTCTTTCAGTTTTATGCCTCTCCCCCAATTACGTTCAGCTTGAAACGCTTGTAGTTGAGGTAAATTCTTCGCATGATAGAGCATAAACATCAGGACAAATTCCGCAATCGGAATTGCATGAACCCCTGCGCCATTCGTGAGCGTAATCTCCCGTTCCAAAAACGTTGGTGTCAGAATGTGATTTACCCCGGCACTAGGGGTGTGTTGCCAACGCAGCGCGGGTGCAGCCGCGAGAACTTTATGCAAAGTAGTTGGTTTTAGCAGAATCCAGTTGAAATAAACTTCAGCATCGCTGGCATCGCCGTCAAGATTGCCCTCACTATCCACACGTACCACCTGTAAATTGGGAGGTAAACGCGGCTCGATATCAGATGCAATTTCGGTAGGGATTATTAGTTTCATATTTGGTCTGATATCGGAACGAATTTGCCATGTATCGCGTGATAGCAGATGGTTTGGTGAATTCTGGACTATGTATGCGGGAAGTGGGGGGAAGTGACGACACTCAAGGGTTTTGGTCTTTAGGCTGTTTTTGATTCAACCGCAGATGGTTTGGTAAGCTTGGGGCAGGAATCGCAAATAGTTTGGTGTAAACTCTCCTCAATATCGGAGGGTTATGTCTTCTGTTGTTGCAGAATTCTGCACGAAATTCGTTCTACTTAGTCTCCAGTAGAGTAGAGTGTGTACGCCAAACCATCTGCGATCGCGATTCAGCAACGCCTAGTTTGAGATGTTAAGCGCTATCTCTAAGAAACTTTGGGCAAAAGTTTCTTAGAATTTCAGGAACTTCCGCGAACATTTGGCAGATTGAATGGACGCACAGGAGGGGCAGCCGCCGCACCATAATTCACTCGGCAACCAATATTTAATATGTTGGCTCCACACTCAAGTGGTACGACTTCGCCGCCTAGCATGGCGCTACAGCTCACATAACCATCATTGTTCGTGTCCTTAATCATGCACTCAATCGGTGTGGCACGCGCATGGCTAGACCAAGACCTCATACCCATCCCTGCAATCATGTGCTGCCAAAAGAAACCGAGAACAAACAAGCCAAAAACAACAGCAATGACTGCCGTAGCGATAATCCCGACTCTGGTTTTCCAATTGCTGAGAATTCCTCCCGGCTTGAGTTGTGGAGAATTCTGTACGGTGGGAGCAGCATTGGTTTTTTCTGGTACTGGTTGAGTTTCAGACATGGTAATGCTTCTTTACTCAGTAAGCCGCCACTTTGAGTGGCTTACCTAAAGTCTACAAAATGGCGCAAAATAGTGGTGCGATGTATAAAATCGAGTGGCAACAGAAAGAATCAAATTCTCTTGAGGATTTCTAGAGAGCGATCGCATTTTAGCGATCGTGTTCTACACTTCAGGAACCCCAAGGGCAAACACAGTACTACTTCGCCATCACTACATTTAAGGGATGCTCCTACTCCAGCCACGACACTAATACACGGACTACATGCACAAGTGTCTGGATTTCCCGGCCCAGTTGGTTGTCAAAGAAATCGACTATGGAATAATCTACTATGCCTCCTAGCCAAGTCCATCATTCAACTCTCCATGAAACAGATTACCTGCGATGGATAGAAACGACTGTAAAAAAATTGCGGAGTCAGGACTATGCAGAGGTGGACTGGGAGAATCTGATTGAGGAAATCGAGGACATGGGGAGGAGTGAACGGAGAAGCTTAGAGAGCAACTTGATTGTAGTCCTCCTTCACTTACTGAAATGGCATTTTTTTCACACGCTGGGTATTTTGGCGAAGTGTCTTCTCTAGGGTTCGACAAGTCAGACATCACTTCTATCTACCAATCCACCATAATCTTCAGAGAAGCGATATTCTCCATGTTCGAGTTCAGTAGCAAATCCAGTTAGCCACGTCCTAAAGCTAGGAAAAATTATACTTCTAATAGGTTCTTGCCACTCTACGATAATAATTTGACCTACTTCACCGCCGGGTTCTGGAGCTAAATCTAGACATTTACATGCGCCATTACTTTCGTAGGTTAGAGGAATCCATTTCGGATGCCACCAACCTTTCCAAACACCTTCTTCTATATCTTCTGGTGAATATTTAAAACCTTCGTTGCCCATCTCATACCAGGATTGCCATACGGTAATCATCGCTTCAAGAGAGAGAAATTCAAGATGTGGGAAAAGGGAGTAAGACTGTTCATCAACCTGACCGTTATGAATGAGATAGGACTCTTTGACATCTTTAGGAAACTTAATACAGAAGAAATTTTCTGTTCGTTGAATTTCTTCCTCAGTGGCTCCTGATTGCAAATTATCCAATACTTTTGGTGCATTTACTCTAAGCCATTTATCTATCTTTTCCCATATAGCTTTCATCTCTTATCTCCTTTAGTTCGTCAGTGCGATCGCATATCGCCGTAGTAGCGCGGCAAGCTTAAAATGTTGGGTTAGGGTAGACCAAGGAAACCCACTAGCTATATTTTTCCTCGTCGCTGGTGTCATTAATGCGCTCGCTATCCTCGCCAATGCTGAATGCGATCGCGCTCAATAAGTTTTGAGAGAATGAGGAGCGATCGCGCTCTCGTTAATCTTTCTTTTTTTTATCTTTTTTGTTTTCCTTTTCCTTTTCTTTTTCCTTGTGCTTTTTCTTTTTGTCTTTAGCTTTACCTTCAGTCTGTTCGGCTGCTCGTAAAATCAAATTTCGAGCCACAGTTTGGGTACCTGTATGCTCGTAGTAATTAGTTGACATATCTAGGAATGCAGCTAGATAATCCAACTTACTATCAGCCGTATTCATAAACTGTTGTAAGTGCCCCAAAACATTTTCTTGTGTTAACCCACGAGATGCAACAAAGTTGCTCATCCAGCCGTTAACTGAGGCAAAACTCTCACCAATGAAGCCTAATTTACCAGTCGTAGTACCGCCAGGAATTGCACTGTTAATACTCTGATAGGTAGTATTTCCTTCTAATTGCGAAGGATTGACCTGGCTAAGAATAGATTGAGCTTTGAGGATGAAGTTGGGGCCAAGCGGAATCAATCCATCAACAGCAACTAGCGCAGCCATTCGCATTATGGATTCGTTGTGATAGTTTCCTAAAGAAGTTCTAAATGCTTCAATGCTGGTAGGAATGCCGTGCAACCGACAAAAGGCAATCAACTCGACAACCAGCTTTAGGGACAAATCAATCGCTTGTACGGTATCCGCTTTGGGAGTAAGCTGGTTTAAAAAATTCAGAAAACTGATTTTCTCGCCTACTTTATTCGCTAGCGCTGCTGCACCAATGGCGCTATCAGCACGGTCAATTGTTTGGTAAAGCCATAAGGTTTGTTGATAACTCTGGGTTGGATCGTTGTACAGCGCGATCGCTCTCTCGCCAATCTCCTCAATCAGACCTTTGTCGGTAACACCTGTCACCGCACGGATAGTATTTTCAAATCCCACCAAGTTTTGCCACTCACCGGGAACGACATAATCGAGCGATCGCAGCATATAAACGGTCATGCTGCTGGTTGGCAGGGTATCCACCAATTTAGAAATA
This sequence comes from Trichocoleus sp. AS-A1, assembly GCF_039962015.1. Taxonomy (NCBI): domain Bacteria; kingdom Bacillati; phylum Cyanobacteriota; class Cyanophyceae; order Leptolyngbyales; family Trichocoleusaceae; genus Trichocoleus; species Trichocoleus sp. AS-A1. Next base: position 13,425 of record NZ_JAMPKG010000038.1, read on the forward strand.
GACTGACTCACGAATTTAGTTCCTTTTTAACTAGATGCCTACCTCTTTTTATCCTAATTTTTAGGACGAAGTACCTTTTACAAAAAATTACAAAATTAAGGTGAACTTGCCAGCGCGATTGCAATACAGCCCATAGATTACGCTAAGCGTTGAAACTAAACTTTTGTTTTATTCAACTGCTGCTGGAGCGCAAATTATTTGTTATTACTACCGTTGGTGAATGAATCCTCGGAGTGAAAACCAAGCAACAGCAGCAAGGGGAAGGACAACACTGATACCAATAGCAGCCCCTTTCAATCGTTGTATCGAGAGTAGATTTAATTTGATGCTATACACTGTCACCACAGTGTTTGTCCATTCTTCTAGTTGATTGGGAGAACTGGTAGGAACCAGAACCATAATCGAAAAAAACAGTGCCAGATAGAAAGCTAAAAGCGCCGCTCCACCACCAACTACCGCCAGAATGACTTTTTTGAGTATCTGAAGAACTTCTTCCATAGCCTAAATACTCGAAATGAATCGGAAATTCGTCACGTTCCCTACGATAGCGAAGATCGCACAAAAGCGATCGCGCTTTCCCAATTAACGGTCTGATGAAGCAGGGAGCGGATAAATAGCTCTTTTATAATCCGAATTTCTTGTTCTTGGAGGTGCTTCGCCAAATGCGCCGCATAGGAGGGTCTATTCGTTACAGAAGTCGTTGCGAACCAGCGGTCAATTAAGGCTGGTGTAATATGCATGGAGGTTTGCGATCGCTCCTCAGTTACTTCAACCACCAATCCCGCCGACTCGAAAGCTTTTCTCAAATCAAACGCATTCCAGTTGACCATTGGATCTGACGTGTGGCTGTAAATTGCCTCTTCCGCTGCCACTAATCGCTGGTATAAGTCGGCATTGGGTTTCGACTTTTCGAGCAAACGATAAAGCCGTTGCGTGTGGCGTGGCACTGTTTCTGCAAGTACCAAAACGCCCGACTGTTGCAGTAATTGGGCTAACCATTTGGCTGCTGCTGCTTTATCCGGTTCGTGGATAAGTGCATTTCGCCCGATGATGCAGTCAAATCGGATATCAGAGGATTGGGCAGCTAAAACCTTTGGCAATTGGGTTAAGGTAGCACTCAATAGGACGGGACGATTGAGTTCTGGAAGCGCTACCACTTGCTCTTGGAGTGCCTTTGCTTCATCAGCAGTGCGAGTACAGGCATAAACGCCACCTTCTGGTACGCGACGCAAAGCTTCAAAGGTGAGTAAACCACTCCCGGCATTCAAGTCCAAAATGACATGGTGACGCTGAAGTTGTGCAAGGGTGAAAATGCGATCGCGTATCCCTGCAAGTTGCTCGCCAATCTGACTCAACGTGCGTTGCAACCAACGGTCAACTGTGCGGTCAGTTGGTCCTGTTGTTAGCACTTCCACGGGTGAGATAAAAACACCCTCTGCCACTGCTTCCAACTGCGCTTCCCGATGACGCGCCACCTGCGTCTTAATTTCTCCTTCAAATCCCTGTGTTGAAGGTTGATAAAACACCTGTCCCTGCAAACTACTCGGTAAATACTGTTGTGCTACCCAGTGGTCGCGGTAGGCGTGAGGATAAAGATAGCCTGCACCATGTCCCAATCCTTTCTTGTCCCGGTTGGCATCTTTCAGGTGATTGGGGACTTCCGCCTCCCGTTCCTTCTCAACCACCGCTAGCGCATCAAAAAATCCCATCGTGCTGTTAGATTTGGGCGCATTGGCGAGATAAAGCGTGGCTTGAGCCAGGTGATAGCGTCCTTCTGGCATTCCCACCCACTCGAAAGCACTCGCGCAGGCATTAACGACGACTAAGGCATTGGGGTCAGCGAGTCCCACATCTTCACTAGCTAGAATTAACATTCGCCGGAAAATGAAGCGGGGGTCTTCCCCGGCATAAACCATCTTTGCTAGCCAGTATAAAGCTGCATCGGGGTCGGAACCGCGCAAACTTTTGATAAAGGCACTAATCGTATCGAAGTGGGCATCTCCTTCCTTGTCATAGAGTACAGCCCTTTGCTGAATCGATTCCTCCGCGACAGATAGCGTAATGCGAATCGTTCCAGTTTCGTCGGGGGGTGTGGTTTCGACGGCTAATTCCAAGGCATTGAGTAAGGAACGGGCATCACCGTTAGCGATATTGACCAAATGTGCGATCGCATCCGGCTCTAAGATTACAGATAGCTGACCATAACCGCGTTCTGAGTCAGCGAGTGCCTGTTCGAGGACGCGGCGTAAGTCAGCTTCATTGAGGGGCTTCAGCTGAAAGATGCGGGAACGGCTGACAAGAGCTTTGTTAACTTCAAAATAGGGATTTTCTGTGGTTGCACCAATGAGAATCACCGTCCCATTTTCCACCCAAGGAAGCAGGGCGTCCTGTTGAGATTTATTGAAGCGATGAACCTCGTCAACAAAAAGAATCGTGCGCTGAGTGTGTTCTTTTTGGCGTTTTTGAGCGGTAGCGATCGCATCCCGAATTTCTTTTACCCCAGAAAGGACGGCATTAATCGCAATGAAGTGAGCGCGGGTGGTATTGGCGATAATCCGAGCCAGAGTTGTTTTCCCCGTACCCGGTGGACCAAAAAAAATCAGGGAAGAAAGCTGGTCAGCTTGAATCGCACGGCGCAACAAACGCCCGGAGCCTAGGATGTGGTCTTGCCCGATAAACTCATCAAGAGTACGTGGGCGCATCCTCGCAGCCAGGGGTGCATCCTTTTCCACTAATTGTTGGCGATGCTGGTCGAACAAGCCTCTCTTCACCCGCTAGGAATTGCCATCTGTCAGTATAGACTAACCCATTAGACCTCCCCAGAAATTAGATTTCGGCTCAAGTCGCAAAAAGGTTTCTGGCTCTTTGAGAGTCGTCACTTTTCGTCGAAACTGTTGCCGAACACTTGCGTAATTTGCATGAGTTTGGCGCTAAAGGAAGGAACGCTAGCCCGATTCTCGTAGGTATCATCCGCATCCGTATTCCCTCTCTCCAAAGCATCTCTCTTAAGACGGATTCTCCTGACGTAGCGACTCAGATTGAATAGAGAAGACCGTGTATGTATACGGATGGCTGTTCATGAAGCGCGACGGCACAGGCAAGTTTGTTAGCAATTGGAACTCAGAGACGAAACAACGGGTTAGCCTATCTCTCACCGATACAGCATGGCGATCGCTCGATCAAGAGGCTCACAGGCGAGGAATTTCTCGCTCTGAAGTCATTGAACGCTTTGCCCGCACTCTTGAAAGCGAACAGTTGTTCCCTGCCCAAGAAACTGAACACAAGGTTGCAACGATTCTTGAAAGCATTACAGATGCTTTTGTCGCCTTCGATCGCGACTGGCGCTACACCTACGTGAATCGGGCGGCGGCTCAAATCCTGCACAAAACGCCAGAAGAGTTACTGGGCAAGGACGTTTGGAATGAGGTTTTTCCTGAGTTGGTCGGTGGCATTGCATATCGGGAACTACATCGGGCAGTGGCACAACAGGTTCCTGTTTCGTGGGAAGAATTTGGGGAACCGATCCAGTGTTGGATAGAGGCGAATGCCTATCCCTCGACCGCAGGGGTAGCCATTTATTTTCGAGATGTTAGCGATCGCAAGCAAGCGGAGGCAGAACGAGAACGCTTGTTGCACGAGCTGGAAATTGAACGCGCCAAATTTGAAGCCGTTTTGCGACAGATGCCTGCGGGAGTCATGATTGCCGATGCGGTATCCGGTAAGTTAGTCCTGGCGAACGAACAAGCTAAGCAGATTGTTGGGTATGGCTACGAACAATCGCTTGAGCTTAACGAATACGATCCCGTCGTTTCATACATTTCACTTCGTTCTAACGGTCAGCCCTATGCCCATGAAGATATGCCCTTAGCGCGATCGCTAAAAACAGGTGAGGTCGTCACCAACGAAGGGATAGAAATTCATCGAGATGATGGTAGCCGCGTTTTCATTAACGTCAACTCAGCACCGATTTTAGATAACCAAGGGCAGATTGTTGCAGCCGTTGTTATCTTCCAAGACGTGAGCGATTACAAACAGGTTGAACAGGCATTCCGAGAAAGCGATGAACGCCTGCAATTAGCACTGACGGCGGCTCAAACGGTTGTCTGGGATATGGATTTGCAGAGCAATCGAGTGGTGTGTTCTGCTAATGCTCTAGACTTTTGGGGTCTTTATGAAGGGACGGGAGAAGAGTTTGTTGCGCTCATTCATCCAGACGATCGACAACAGGTGATCCAAGCGACGGCAGGGGCAATGGCTGGAGAACAGCCCTACACACCGGAGTATCGAGTAATTTGTCCAGACGGCGTTGTGCGCTGGCTCAACAGTCAGGGGCAAGTCTATCGGGATGAGACGGGACGAGGAGTTCGCATGATTGGCGTTTCGGTTGACATCACCCAACGCAAACAAATGGAAGCGGAGCGCGATCGCCTTTTAGATCGAGAACAAACTGCCCGACTCGAAGCAGAAAGCGAACGCCAGCGGTTGCATGAAATCCTGATGCAATTGCCTGCCATGATTGGAATTGTTAAAGGTTCCGATCTTGTGTATGAATTTGCCAATCCAACTTATCTGCAAGTGGCTGGGCGCACTCCAGACATTATCGGTAAATCAATGCGGGACGTTTTCCCGGAGCTAGAGGGGCAAATTTACTTTGAAGCGCTCGATCGTGTTTACCGAACGGGAGAACCGTTCATTGGAAATGAGTCGCCTGCTTACTGGGATCGAAACAGCAATGGTGTGTTGGAAGAAGGATTTTTCAACTGCATCTTTGCGCCTTGGCGGGATGCGGAGGAAACCATTCAGGGCGTGTTGGTTTATAACATGGACGTGACAGCCCAGGTGCGGGCAAGGCAACAGATTGAGTCACTGCTGGCAGAGCTACAGGAAAAAGAACGACAGCAGCAGTTTCTGATTGAACTGAATGATGCGATTCGTGCCATTCAAGACTCGAAGGAAATTATGTGGCGGGTGGTTCGCTCCGCAGGAGAGCACTTCAATGTCACTCGCTGTACCTACGGTGAAATTGATTCCACTCAGGAATACGTCATCGTCGATCGCGACTATTGCAATGGTGTCATCAGCATCGTCGGTAGCCATCATATGGATTCCTTTGGTCGTGAACTCATTGCTGAATTAAAGCAGGGCAAAACTATTGTCGTAGACGATGTCGATCGCGATCCTCGGACAACCGGAGTTGGGGTGGCTGCCTTTGATGCAATTCAAACTAAATCTCTCGTGTGTGTTCCATTGGTGAAAGAAGGGCGATTTGTTGCATTGTTGGTGTTGCACCATGTGGCTCCCCGACGCTGGACGGAGGAAGATGTGGTGCAGATGGAGCGAATTGCTCAAAAAACCTGGCTAGCCGTAGAGCGATCGCGGGCAGAAGAACAATTGCGAGAAAGTGAAGCTCATCTGCAACTCGCGCTCAAGGTCGGACGCATGGGAACGTGGGACTGGGATATGCAGACCGAGGCATTGCTTTGGTCAGAAGGACACTTCACCGTCCTGGGTCTACAACCGAATGAATGCGAACCCAGCCATGAAGTTTGGGAAAGTCGGGTCCATCCCGATGACCTGGCAGAAGCTAAGGCGAAATTTCAGCAAGCGATAGCCCAAAAGAAAGAGTATCACCATGAATATCGCCTACGTTGGTCAGATGGCTCGGTTCACTGGGTGGAAGCGAGAGGAAAGTTTACTTATGATGTTCAGGGAAATCCCAAGCACTCGATTGGTGTCGTCATAAATATCACAGAACGCAAGCAAGCGGAAGAGGCGTTGCGTCAAGCCCTACAAAAGCTCAACTTCCATGTTGAAAACTCTCCTATGGCAGTCGTTGAATGGAATCGAGACTTTCAAGTCATTCGGTGGTCTGCTGGTGCAGAGCGCATTTTGGGCTGGAAAGCCGAAGAAATGCTGGGTAAATCTTTAACAGAGATACCTTTTGTCTTTGAGGAAGACCTGGAAGCAGTTGCTGAAGTCTGCCAACGGCTGGTCTATGGTGAAGAACCCCATATTTTTTCATACAACCGCAATTACACCGAAGATCGCAACATTGTGCATTGCGAGTGGTATAACTCCAGTCTCAGGGACGAATCGGGACGGATGATTTCGGTGTTATCGCTGGTGCTGGATGTGACGGAGCGCAAGCAAGCAGAACAAGAACGAGAACAACTGTTAGAACGCGAGCGCCTTGCACGCTCTGAAGCAGAAGCCGCACAGCGCCAACTGGAAACCATTTTTGAAACATCACCCATTGGACTTGCTCTGTTAGATGAAAAGCAGCGATTTATTGCCATCAACGAAGCATTAGCAGAAATTAATGGATTAACTCGCGAGCAACACTTAGGCTACTCAATTCCCGATCTTTTTGGTCAATTCGATCCCCAATTAGTTGAAGTCTTTCATCAGATATACACCACAGGGAATCCCTTCATTTCACCGAACTTTGCGGTGAATGTTCCCGGACGCGGCGATCGCCGTCCCGGTTACTATAACGTTTACTATCTTCCGACTGTTAACTCAAATGGTCAGGTCGAAGGCGTTCTAGTCTATGTGGTAGATGTGACTGAGCGCGTCAGATTAGAGCATGCCCAACGCTTTCTCTCTGAGGCGAGTGCGGTGCTGGCATCCTCACTGGATTATCAAACGACTCTAGAGCGCGTCGCACAGCTTACGGTGCCGGAATTAGCCGACTGGTGTACGGTTCACATGATAGAAGAGAACGGTGCGATCGCGCAGATTGCGGTTGCTCACATCGACCCTGCCAAGCTGGAATGGGCATATCAGATTAGAGACAAGTATCCGATAAACCCAGATGACCCTCGCGGTGCTGCATTGACATTGCGGACTGGACAACCGGATATAGTGCCCGATATTCCCGATGAACTGTTGGTGCAGGCAGCGCGTGATGCAGAGCATTTAGAGATTCTACGGCAAGTGGGATTCAGATCTGTAATGACCGTGCCACTACGAACTCAGGCACGAATTCTAGGGGTTATCTCCTTTATCGCCGCCGAATCTGAACGACAGTATACCCCGGCAGATTTGCAACTAGCAGAGGAATTGGCTCGTCGTGCTTCCTTGGCGATTGACAATGCTCAGTTGTACCGGGCGGCTCAAAGCGATCGCGCAAAAGCAGAAACCGCTAACCGGATTAAAGACGAATTTTTAGCGGTGTTGTCCCACGAGTTGCGATCGCCCCTCAATCCGATTCTGGGCTGGACAAAATTGCTCCGAACTGGGCGACTCGATGCCACAAAAACGCAGCAAGCCCTGGAAACGATCGAACGCAACGCCAAGCTGCAAGCGCAATTAATTGAGGACTTGTTGGATGTTTCCCGCATTCTGCAAGGAAAAATGACGTTAAACGTCGCTCCCGTAAATCTAGCAGGAACGATTGAAGCCGCCCTAGAAACGGTACGACTAGCAGCCGAAGCCAAACACATTCAAATCCAAACTATATTTAATCCCGTTTCAGGAACGGTTTTAGGCGATACGAATCGCCTGCAACAAGTAGTCTGGAACCTCCTTTCCAATGCCGTGAAGTTCACCCCAAGCGGAGGACGAATCGAAGTGCGACTAGAGCAAGTTGGCACGTATGCTCAGATTCAAGTCAAAGATACTGGAAAAGGCATCAGTCGAGACTTCTTACCCTATGTGTTTGACTACTTCCGTCAAGAAGATGGGACAACGACCCGACAATTCGGCGGATTGGGATTGGGACTGGCGATCGTCCGTCATTTTACCGAACTGCATGGAGGAACCGTTCAAGCAGACAGCTTAGGACAAAACTTAGGGGCTACATTTACCATCCGGCTCCCGTTAAACCTCGTTGAGCCGGAACCCTCTTCCGATCGTAGGCATTCAGAAAGTGCGACAGACTTAGCAGGTGTTCGGGTCTTGGTTGTGGACGACGATGCAGATATGCGGGAGTTGGCAGCATTCACCCTGACGCAATCTGGTGCAGAAGTTACGACAGCCGCTTCGGGTGTACAGGCATTGACCCACCTGAATCAATCTGTCCCCGATCTGTTGTTATGTGACATTGGGATGCCAGAGATGGATGGTTATGCGCTGATTCGGCAAATTAGAAAGTGGTCGCCCCAACAGGGAGGCACGATTCCTGCGATCGCACTTACTGCCTATGCTGGAGAAATCAATCAGCAGCAAGCCTTAGCTGCCGGATTTGGGATGCACATCTCGAAGCCTGTCGAACCGGAAGAATTGGTGCAAGCGATCGCCCGTTTGCTAAGACGCTGAATGATTTGAGGACTAGCCTAATGCTGCTTGGCATTGATTTAGGAACAGGCTCTGCTAAGGCATTGCTCCTAGCGACAGACGGAACCACTATAGGTGAGGCGTCAAGCTCTTATCCTGTTCATGCACCCCACCCTGGATGGGCTGAGTCGGAACCAGAAGATTGGTGGTTAGCTGTTGCCTCGGCTGTGAGGAAGGCTGTAGGAAATCATGCCGATCGAGTACAGGCGATCGCACTTTCAGGGCAAATGCACGGCGTTGTCCTAGCTTCGGAGTCCGGTCAGCCCCTGCGTCCTGCTATCCTTTGGGCAGATACTCGCTCTAGTGCCACGCTTAACGCTTATCATTCGCTCGATGCCGCTATTTTAGAGCGCTTGGGCAACCCAATTACAGCAGGAATGGCGGGTTCAACTTTGCTGTGGCTACGAGAACACGAGGCTACTGTCTACACCCAAGCGCGTTGGGCACTTCAGCCAAAAGATTGGCTACGGTTACGGATGACTGGAGAAGTTGCCACCGAACCCTCTGACGCTAGTGGTACTTTGCTTTACGATGTTGTGTCGGACAACTGGGCAAGGGAAGCAATCTCAGCCCTGAATCTACGTTGTGATTGGTTACCAAAAATTATCCCCTCAAGTGAGATCGCAGGTTACCTAACAACTGTTGCTTCAGAGCATCTTGGCTTAAGAGTTGGCTTACCCGTTATCGCTGGTGCTGCGGATACGGCAGCGGCAGCGCTTGGTAATGGATTACTAGAGCCTGGTTTGGTTCAACTAACCATTGGCACAGGCGCTCAAATCATTACACCTCGCTCCCAACCCATTATCGATCCTCATGGTCATACACATCTCTATCGAGCCGCCGTACCTAACCAGTGGTACAGCCTTGCAGCAATGCAAAATGCCGGGTTAGCGCTTGAGTGGGTGCGAGGTATCCTCGGCTTGACTTGGCAGCAAGTCTATACTCAAGCCTTTACTGTTCCCCCAGGATGTGAAGGATTGACATTTTTGCCATACCTTACAGGTGAGCGAACTCCACACCTTGACCCCTATGTACGCGGGGCATGGGTGGGGCTTGGACTTCATCACACACAGGCGCACCTGATGCGGGCAGCTTTAGAGGGAGTTGCTTTTGCCTTGCGACAAGGTTTTGAGGCACTTGAGGCAACAGGTTTTAAAGCGACAGAACTGCGTTTAGCAGGCGGTGGAACGGCAGAAATGTCTTGGAAACAATTACTGACTGATGTATTAAGAATACCTCTCTATGCAACTACAGTTGCTGCTGCTTCCGCGCGGGGTGCTGCTCTACTGGCGGGTATCGGAATTGGCGTATACGCCGATGCTAATGACACGCTCAAACTGGCAGCTACACCAACGCTTACTGTAACTCCCCAAGCAGTTAATTCAGCCTTAGAAGAGGCTTGGATGCGATATCAATCCCTTTATCCACGACTTAAAAAAATTTGAGAAAAGTAATGCCTCAAGAAGGTTAATTTAAAATTGGTATAAACTGAAATCTGTCTCTTCAGGTAGCGCCTGACTTCATCCTGAAACCCCTAGAAAAGATGCTGGGGCGACTGCCCAGAAATTGGCTTCTGTCAATGCATAAGTCCTACCATCGGGCAATTTTATGGAACTATACTCTGTAGCTGTTGATACTAACGAAGCCAGCAAATAATGACCAATCGAAACTACGCCAACCGAAACTTGCAAAATTGCTCTTTCAAAGGGCAGGACTTGGCTGGCGCAGACTTCAGTGGCTCTGACTTGCGGGGGTGCAATTTCACTGGGGCGACCCTAATTGGGGCAACGTTTGAGAGGGCCAAAACGGGTCAGAGCCGCCGCCAGGTAAATATTCTAGTTGCTGCCGCTATCGTTGGTCCAGTTGTTTTAGTCGCCTTCAGCGCGATCGCTGCCCAAGTGTCAATGGTATTGTTGGGCGATCGCTCCAATAAGGGACTCAACTTCTTTTTCAGTGCGCTTCCGATATTAGCTCTCGTGTTTGGAAGCTTCATCCGGGATAAGATTGCTTTCCGCTTTCCACAAATCACGAGTTTCTTGAACATTGCAGCCATTGCTGTACTGTTGGCGGTAATGGTGACGCTCACCCTTGGGCTTGTGATTGTTAGCATCCTTGGCTTCGTTGATGGAGCAATCGTTCAAGGATTGTTCCTCCTACTGCTGATGTTCGTTTCCGCGTTCTTGACCTTCCGTATTCTCAAATGGCTAATTCAAGCGATTCAAAGCAATCCCGGAACGTCTTTTAGGAAAGCGAACTTAACCGATGCCAACTTCAGTCATTCCGCGATGCAAAATACAGATTTTTCCTTTGCTGTGTTAACGGGAGCTTGTATCTTTGATTGGGCGATTAAACGCCACACTCAATTTACGAATGTTTATTGTGAATACCTTTATTTGGAACCAGCGCATCAGAATCGGCAACCTGCTGAGGGCAGTTTCCAACCGGATGAGTTGGAACGTGTACTAACTCAATTCATGGACTGAATTTTATTGAAGAATAAATTTTAACTTTTCAATAGCCGCAGGCAAGTAGTATTACAGCTTATAACAATCTTAAATAATCCGTAAACTTCAATAAAGACAAAATATATCGCGTCTCTACGTCAGGAAAAATACCTGTTTAAAACTTTAACAAAATTGCTATATTACGGCGCTCATACCTATCCTTGAGCTAATTTACAAGAGATATAACAAACATGACGAACATCATTTTTAGACGAGCATTAGCGGCTGATTATCCTGAAATCCTCGCTTTGCATAGAAAGAATCTCGTGTCTAACTTGTCTGAGCTAGAAAGGCAGAATGGCTTTCTATCAATTGACTTTAAGGATGATTTTCATCTGGCAGCGATTAACGAAAGTTTAGCAATAATGGTTGCTGTGCAAGAGAACCTAGTGGTTGGATATGTTTGTGCAACAACTCAAGAATACTCTCAGGAAATTCCCTTGCTCAAATATATAATGAGCTTGTATCCAGAAATAATGTTTCATGGGCAACCTTTAAGCAATTATCGTTCCTTTTGGTATGGTCCGGTTTGTGTTGCAACTGCTTACCGTGGAAGTGGTATCTTACAAGGTTTATTTCAGGCACTTCTTGCTCAAGTCGCCACACAGTTCAATGCTGGCGTTGCTTTCGTAGTCAATGACAATTTGCGAAGTCTTCGGGCGCATACTCAAAAACTTGGTATGGAGATGCTCAGAGAGTTTGAGTTTAACGGCAAATTCTACTTCATACTTGGATTCGCAGTGCCATCTTCCTAACCAATTTCTTTAAGAGCGCATCTGCTTGATTAAAGCTGTAAGTTGTGTTTCTATGCGATCGCCTCGCACACAGTAGCGGCGCGTGTCCAGTGGTTGACAGGTGGGTTAGCTGAGGGCGATCGCGTCCTATCCATAACTTCCCAACTACCCCAGGTATTTACCCGTGGCAAGCTTTATTCTTTAGATAGAAATTTATTTTCTAGTCAACAACTTTATTTTTTGTTTACACTTGTTTTCGATCTTGATAATTAGATTTCCTAGCTATTGCATCTGCCTAATGGCTGTTTGGTTACAGCTCATTTCCTCCTTAACTAGGATTGAGACTGCATAGCTCAAGGTAAAGAGAATGAAAGAAATCACGCGCCGCCAATTTATGGTTACGGCTACCCTGACAACAGGTTTTGCCCTAGCAGTGCAACCCATTTCTGCCAAAACGATTGCGACTGATGCTAAGGGATTAGTCGCAGGTGCGGTGAAAATTCCGGTTAAAGATGGCGAAATTCCAGCTTACAGGGCGATGCCCGCAAAAAGAGGAACTTTTCCCATCGTCCTAGTGATTCAGGAAATCTTTGGTGTACACGAGCATATTCAGGATGTTTGCCGTCGCTTTGCCAAATTGGGGTACCTAGCGATCGCACCCCAATTGTTTGTGCGTCAGGGCGATGTTTTAAAGTTAAGCAACGTTGATGAAATTCGCCAAGTAGTCGCCAAAGTACCGGATGCCCAAGTGCTTTCCGATCTGGATGCTACGGTAGACTGGGCGGTAAAGTCAGCCGAGGGGAATGCCGATAAATTGGCGATTACCGGCTTTTGCTGGGGCGGACGCATTACCTGGCTGTACTCAGCGCACAATCCCCAAGTCAAGGCAGGCGTGGCTTGGTACGGGCGTCTGGTGGGCAATGCTACCGAACTGACACCCAAACATCCCGTCGATATAGCCTCGGCGGTGAGTGTCCCCATTCTCGGACTCTATGGTGGCAAGGATACGGGGATTACCCTGGATACAGTAGAGCAGATGCGCGATCGCTTGAAGTCCAGCAGCAGCAAATCTGACATCATTGTCTACCCCAATGCACCCCACGCCTTTTTTGCCGATTATCGCCCCTCTTACCGCGAGAAAGAAGCCAAAGATGGTTGGAAACGCCTTCAGGCATGGTTTAAGCAGCATGGTGTGTAGGAGGAGAAATAATTGAGCGCATGGCAACCACAGCATTGATTATCTTTGAGCTGTCAGTTCGGCGCTGAAAGCGATCGCTAAAACCTAATCTTTGTAATATTCAGGAGACATCATCATGATCGACCTTTACTATTGGACGACGCCAAACGGACACAAAATTACTATGTTTCTAGAGGAAGTTGGGCTACCCTACACCCTCGTTCCGATCAACATTGGCACGGGCGATCAGTTTAAACCAGAGTTTCTAAAGATTTCCCCCAACAATCGCATCCCTGCAATCGTGGATCGCGAACCTGCTGAGGGTGGCGAACCGATTTCTGTTTTCGAGTCTGGTGCAATTCTGCTGTATTTAGCAGAAAAAACCGGAAAGTTGATTCCAGCAAATATTTGCGATCGCGCAGAGGTTCTGCAATGGCTATTTTGGCAGATGGGCGGACTCGGACCGATGGCAGGACAAAACCATCATTTCACTCAATACGCCCCTGAAAAAATTCCCTACGCGATTAATCGCTATGTGAATGAAACGGGACGTTTGTATGCAGTGTTGAATAAACGATTAAGCGATCGCGAATTTATTGCCGGTGATTATTCGATCGCCGATATCGCTGCTTATCCCTGGATCGTGCCCTACGAAAAGCAAAGCCAAAAGATCGAAGATTTTCCCAACTTGCAACGCTGGTTTGAAGCAATAAAAGCCCGTCCTGCAACCATTCGGGCTTATGAAAAAGCAGAAGCCTTCAAAGATCAAGTCATCAGTCCAGATCAGGCGCGGGATCTGTTGTTCAATCAGTCCGCCGATACCGTCAAGCGTTAAACTATAACGATTCTCAGAGAACCAGCCGCTTCGCTATTTGGGATCTACCAGTCTTGAGCGGTGGGTCGAATCAGAATCTCGTTGACATTCACTCGCGGCGGCTGAGTAACGGCATAAACGATCGCGGCTGCAACGTCCTCGCTTTGCAGGGGTATTATCGATTTACGCCGTTCTTCGGTGCGCTGTTTGGCGATTGGATCGGTAATGTGGCTGTCGATTTCCGTATCCACCATGCCTGGTTCGATGATGGTGACGCGAATGTTGTGCTTGCATACTTCCTGGCGCAACGATTCCGAGAAGCCATTGACTCCCCATTTTGTCGCATTGTAGCCACCGATTCCTACTCGTGCGGTTCGACCTGCAACGGATGAAATGTTAACGATATGTCCCGATCCTTGTGCCTTCAGGATAGGAAGAACCGCATGAGTTGCATACATCAATCCCAGAACGTTGAGATCGATCATGCGTCGCCAGTCAGAGGTATTTGCTCCCTCAATATTACCTGACAAAGCAATGCCCGCATTGTTGACGAGAATATCGACTCGACCAAATTGTGCGTTTGCTTTTTGCACTAGGTTCTGAACTTGAGTTTCATCCGTGATATCTGCCACGATTGGCAATGCTTTTCCACCCGTCGCTGCAATGCCATCTGCGATCGCATTCAGTCGATCAAAACGCCTTGCTGCGATCGCTACCTGTGCGCCTTCTGCTGCTAGCGCGATCGCAGTCGCCTCACCAATTCCCGCCGATGCACCAGTGACGATTGCCACTTTTCCGTCTAATTTTCCTGCCATACATACTCCTTAATTTCTAAGCTGCGTCTGGCTCCTGCGATGAAAACGTTAGAATATTTGCTAGCACAAGGTTAAGCAGAAACGATTTCGTTTTACCTTTATCGATGCAGATTAATATAACTACCGACGCTACTAGGATTCAGGGCTTCTGAGCGAAGTACGTCACGTCATCCGTTGGCAAGACAAAGTTTAAACTTTTTTATATAAAATGGCTCTTTATTGCTCGAATCGTTGTAGCAACCCGAAGATGGCATTAAGCCGCAACTGATGGGATAAAGAGCGATTCTAAAAGGGCTGATAATGAACGCAGCGATCGCAAGGCCCACTGGGATTAATCGTACATCGAAGCAACTCAGAGCGAGCATTGTATGAGCAGGTGATATCTCCGATTACCCAGCGCCCGTCCAACAGACTGCCCTCTGCCGGAGTATCGAACTTTTGAACGTAAAGAGCAATTTTGTGAAGCTGATAACGACCCGATTTGAGCAGATAGCGATGCCTACGTTCTAAAACCATATATGTTTGACCCTCGACTTCTAAATAGGCTCCAGGCTCAGGATTCCAGTCTAGATATAGATGACTCAGGGTAGAACGGGGATGGCTCAGAATGACTTCTGTAGGCAAAGGATTCAGCTTCATAACAAATTAATATCGACAGACCGCCAGAAAATTTGCATCAAATTCACATCTATATACAGCAGTCCTATTCAAGTCCTAAGAAAAGTCATAAGAATACGTAGTGCGGTCATCTTGCCTGGGATTCAACGCAAGCAGGACGCTCACACTACGCAAAAATCTCACGACTGATTGAGGATTGCTATCGGTTATTGGCTCCGACAAATCGCTTCATCGGAGCCAATGCCCTAGTGTGCAGCCTGACGCTCTTTCGCTTCTTTGATCACCTCTTCTGCGATGTTACTGGGGCAAGGTGCATAGTGTGAGAACGACATTGAGAACTGTCCGCGCCCAGATGTCATGGTACGCAGATCGCCAATGTAGCCAAACATTTCGCTCAAAGGCACATCTGCCTTAATGCGTGCCCCCGTCTGATTTGTCTCCTGAGATTTCATCATCCCTCGGCGGCGGTTAAGATCGCCGATGATATCGCCCATGTAATCATCTGGTGCGAAGACATCAACATTCATGATTGGTTCGAGCAGCTGAGGCGCAGCCTTAGGAACAGACTGCCGATAAGCGGCTTTTGCAGCAATCTCAAACGCCATTGCTGACGAGTCCACCGGGTGGAAACCCCCTTCAAGCAGCGTGAACTTTAAGTCCATGCAGGGGAACCCAGCCAATACACCGCGATCGACGCAGCTTTCAAAGCCTTTTTCCACTGCTGGCCAATACTCTCTCGGCACGGTACCACCTGTCACCTTTGACTCAAATTGGAAGCCGCTGCCTGGTTCACCCGGCTCAATTACATAGCCAATTTTGGCAAATTGACCAGAACCACCAGACTGCTTCTTGTGGACGTAGCTGTCTTCGAGGCGTTTCGTAATCGACTCGCGGTAGGCTACTTGAGGTTTACCCACCTCAACTTCAACCCCGTGGGTGCGCTTCAGAATGTCCACCTTGATGTCGAGATGTAGCTCACCCATCCCCTTGAGAATTGTTTCGCCGCTCTCCTCATCTGTCACCATATGGAAAGACGGGTCTTCTTGCACCATCTTAGTGAGCGCGGCGACCATCTTTTCTTCACCCCCCTTTTGCTTCGGTTTGACCGAAATGGAGATGACGGGTTCTGGAAAGACCATTGGCTCCAGCGTCGCGGGATTCTTGGGATCGCAGATGGTGTGTCCGGTTCGGATGTTCTTCATGCCGACGATCGCTACAATGTCGCCCGCCTGAGCTGAGTCGATCTCTTCGCGAGAATTCGCATGCATCTCAACTAAACGGCTGACCCGCTCAGTCTTACCTGTCGCGGTGTTCAGTACGGTATCGCCTTTGGACAATGTCCCGGAGTACAAGCGCGTGAAGGTTAAAGCACCGAAGCGATCGTCCATGATTTTAAACGCGAGTGCCCGCAATGGTTTGTCTGGATCGACAAGCGCAAAGCTGCCTGTTTCATTCCCTTCCAGATCGATCTCTGGCTGCGGTTTGACCTCCATCGGGTTCGGCAGGTAGTCAACCACGGCATCCAGCACCAACTGTACGCCCTTATTCTTAAACGACGAGCCGCAGTAGGTCGGGAAAAACGCCAAGTCGCGAGTACCCTTGCGGATACAACGCTTAATATCCTCCATCGACGGCTCTTCCCCTTCGAGATACTGTTCCATCACAGCATCATCCTGCTCAACCGCTAGCTCAATCAACTGTTCGCGGTAGGTCTCGACCTGATCGACCATGTCGGTAGGAACATCTTTGATCTTATAGTTCATCGGATCGCCAGAGTTGTCCCACACCCATGCCTTACGGGTCAGCAGATCGACCACGCCGCAAAACTGTTCTTCAATGCCAATTGGCAGCACCATCACCAGTGGCTTGGCTCCAAGCACTTGATCGACTTGCTTGACGACTCGGTAAAAATCAGCGCCGGTGCGATCGAGCTTGTTGATGTAGACGATGCGAGCGACTTTGGAGTCGTTGGCGTAGCGCCAGTTGGTTTCAGATTGCGGTTCGACTCCGCCTGAACCACAGAAAACACCAATACCGCCATCGAGAACCTTCAGGGAACGATAGACCTCAATTGTGAAATCAACGTGTCCTGGGGTATCAATGATGTTCAGTTGGTGATCGTTCCAGAAACAGGTAGTTGCAGCCGACTGGATCGTAATCCCGCGTTCTTGCTCCTGTTCCATGAAGTCCGTCGTCGCCGCGCCTTCGTGTACTTCACCAATTTTGTGGATTTTACCTGTCAGCTTCAGGATTCTTTCAGTTGTGGTGGTCTTGCCAGCATCGACATGAGCGAAGATGCCAATGTTTCGATAACGAGTCAGGTCTTTCATAAATTGGTCTCTAGAGTAAATACAACGAACCGTTGGCGACCACCTGCAAGCATTACAAGCCAGGAAATCAATATTGCCTTTGTAGCCAGTGCAGGCTGGATTTCAATTACGCGGAATACAAAGAAATCCTTTTGCGTTTCTCTGGCGACATTACTAATTGTAAATTGTGGAATGTCAAGGTGACAGTGGTTAGAGAGATTAGACATATTTGCATCAGCGATATCGCCGCCGCAAAAGTGCGATCGCGCCAATTTCACTGTTCTCTACCAAGCCAGAAGTTCGGAGTTCGCTTGCTGGCGGCTCTAGTATTGTGCTTGTGCGGCTCTTGTTGGAGCGGTTAGCAGTTTCGAGAAACCCGAAAGCGATCGCTTTCGCGATTGAAGGCATATTCTCAACGAAAACTGAGTAAGGGGAAAGCTGGCTCTGTACAAAAAGAACGCTGCTTTTACAACCCTACTGGTAAGGTTAGCGTGAATGCAGTCTGTCCAGATAAGGTCGGATCAAGCGTCAGATTACCACGATGCGATCGCGCAATTTCCCGCGCTAAGCTCAGTCCTAATCCAATTCCCTCTACTTTACGGGTCCGGGCTGGATCGCCACGATAGAAACGGTCAAAAATTCGGTTTCGCTCATCCAGAGGAATCTCTTGAGAGCAATTACTGATAGTAATCAACACATCTGTACTCTGACGACGAGCCTGAATCCGAATCCAGCCATTCGGGAGATTATATTTAATGGCATTGCTAATCAAGTTTTGTAAGACTTGAATGAGTAAGTCGCGATCGCCCTTTACGCACAAACTATCAGCAATTTCTGTTTGAATCTCCAAATGGGGTGCTAGCAGTTCGATATCTTCCAGCATCTCAGTTAATAAACCAGACAAATCCACCTCAACTCGATGCAGGTTCATTTGTCCGGCATCCGCTAGAGAAAGCAGCAACAGTTTACGCACAATCCCCGTCAGTCGGCGCACTTCATCCAGCAAATTGCTCAAGCTTTGTTGCACCTCGGAGCCGGGATCGGCTTGTTGCAGAGTGCGTTCCAGTTCCCCTTGCAATATCGCTAGCGGAGTCTTGAGTTCGTGGGCAGCATCTCCACTAAAGCGGGACGCTTGTTTGAAACTGCGTTCCAGGCGTTCCAACATTTTGTTGAAAACCTGAATTAACTCGACAAATTCAACATCCGTTGTCCCGATAGGAACCCGTTGTTCCAAACCGCTAGCGGTGACATTCCCAATACTCGTGGTTAGTCGTCGGATGGAATGCAAGCTGCTTCCAGCAATTGCCCATGCACCCCCGGCTACAAGCAGAAGTACCCCTGGAATTGAAATCAGGAAGATGTTGCGGATAACGACCATCTCAGTTGCGATCGCGTTTAAACTCACTGCGATCGCAATTTGAGCAAAAGGTGTTGTAACGGCACCAATCCGCCATGTTCCGCTTGCGGTGCGCTGAGTAACGAATCGAGGCGTAGGCGGGGGTCGATCCGGCGGCGGTTGCGATCGCTCTGGAAATGGCGGGTTGGCTTCGGAAAAGGGGGCTGTTGGCCGCTCGGAAGGGGGTGATGGAAACGGCAGCAATTGGGGGTGCGATGTCCAAAGGTTTTTGGTATCGAGATCGGCAGTCCATTGCTCGGAACGATACAGCACATTGTTATCTGCACCGATTATTAGTAAGGCGATCGCTGTTTTTGTATCGGTTCTAAACAACTGCCCAAGTGAGTCTTCATAAGACTGCCAGCCACGCGGTCGAGGGCGACTTACCCGCATCAATTGGCTTTCCAATTCTGCATCCAGACGGCTCACCTTTGCCTCATAAATCAGCCACCAGGAAATTAATCCAAACCCAATGAGGGCGCTACCTGCCAGAACAGCAGACAATAGAGCAATCCGGATACGGAAAGAACGCAGCTTCACTCTTGAGACTCTGATTGACGAAATCGATATCCAACGCCGCGAATGCTTTCAACCCAACCCGCGCCACCAATGGAATCAATCTTTTTGCGAATCCGTTGAACGCACACATCGACTACGTTGGTATTGGGATTAAAGTCATAGCCCCAAATGTGTTCTAAGATTTGCGTTCGGGTAAAGACTCGTCCAGGCGATCGCATTAGATATTCCAACAGGTTAAACTCGCGGGTGGTGAGTTCAACGATATGTTGATTGCAAGTGGCTTCTCGCGTGATGCGATCCAGTTTGATGGGGCCGACGCAGACTAGATTTTGGCGATCGCCCGCAGTCCGACGTATCACTGCATGAATCCGGGCAACGAGTTCTTCCACAAAAAATGGTTTCGCGATATAGTCGTCAGCACCCAAATTTAGACCCTCAAGTCGGTCATCCAATTCATTACGAGCAGTCAACAAAATGACTGGTACATTCTGTCCTTTCCGGCGCAGGCTCTTGAGGATAGACAAACCATCTTTTCCCGGCACCATGATGTCAAGCACGAGCGCGTCATACTCGTTGTCCAAGGCGCGAGCATACCCCTCGTCTCCGTTGTCACAGTAATCGACAACAAAACCCTGTTCCTTCAATCCGGCTCGGACGAAGTTGGCAATTTTCGCTTCATCTTCAACGAACAGAATATGCATGGGTTTCTCATGCGTCGGACGGCTTGGGCGTTTATTCAGTGTAACCTGTGGTTATCTGTAAGCCACACGTCCCAATAAGTTTTCCCTGCCAAGTCAGAAATTGGCTCTATCGGCTAGGCAATAATTGAATTGACCAATTTTGGTAATTCTATGAAGCTAAATCAGTTGATCGCTGTGTTGCAATCTGTTAAAGCAAATGCCAACAAAGGCAAAGCCGAAGTATCTCAACTGGGTCAGAAGAGTACATTATTTCAAGGATTGAGCAGAACTTACCAGCCTAGAGAAGAGGATGGATTTGTATATCCTCCTGAATCGCAAAAACTGACGCTGAAGGCTGAGGAGTTGATCGAAAAGTTTGTGCAATCTTGCTCTGAATTTTTAGACCTAGCAGCTACTCAGGACTACGCTAATACTGAGGCTAAAGCATCTGTCACAGTAGATGAACAGACTATTATTGCAGATGTTCCTGTTTCCTATCTATTATTTCTTGAAAAGCAGCTTCAGGATGTGAAGACGTTCATTGCTTCGCTACCCGTGCTTTCGATTGACAAAGACTGGCAGCATGACCCCAATAGAGGATGCTACGTCACCAGTCCCAAAGAAACTGTGAAAACTAAGAAAATTACTGATTTTGTGGTTGCCTATGAAGCAACGGAACATCACCCTGCCCAAATTAAGGAGGTTTCCAAAGATATTGTGGAAGGAACCTGGAGTTTGATTGAGTTCTCAGGGGCACTTCCTCAAGACCGCGTGAATCGAATGCTGCGTAGAGTGGATATGTTACAAAAAGCCGTGATTCAAGCTAGAGAAGAAGCCAATAGCAAGGAAGTGCAGCAGCGGCAAGTTGCTAATGCGATTTTTGGCTATTTATTTGCAGATTAAACTACACTGGATTTGGAGTACAAGTTCATTTTTAGCGAGTAGGGATTTGCAGGTTCGATTCCTGCCCCCCAGTTTATCTGGGGGTAGGCAAATGGTAAAGCCGCCCTAGCGCATTAAGCTCAGAATAAAGCTCAAGCTATTGCTCCAATCTCATTTTAAAAATCGCTCCCTGTATCATTCTCTGTAGAACAAGGCTAGCGAGACGCAGGTTCAAATCCTGCCCTCTCCTTTATGTACGGGGAGGTAGTTTAGTGGAAAAACCTCACAGCATCAGATTGATTCTGCGGAAACTGGAAATCTCTCATATAGGCTCAGCGACTTAAATCTTTCCCGGCATTCAGGATACGAGTGCCGGGATTTTAAATTGGGAACACTTTTGAGGTCATATTAAATTCATTTAGATAGTCATGGTTTCGGAAAGGAGTTGGACGACCTTGCCCCTATGAGGGTTGTAATATGCAAATGGAACTTCAACTTGTTTAGTGGCATAGCTAACAACTGCGTGTACCGGACTGACTAATGCTTCTTGTGCTGAGTTCAAGCTGATCTGCAATCGATAACACTAGCCGTTAGACCTTAAAACAAATGTACAATTATCGCGCTAAATACGGAGAAGACTACAAGTATCATCTCACAGCCATACACTGGTCAAATGGGAATCTGAGAGCTAGCCTCACCGCATTCAACGAACAGGAGATAAAGCCTGTTCAAGTAGAATGGGAGCAGTAAGCAGGGCTAATCACATAGCAGGGACAGGAACAGCAGTTTGTGTATTTGAGGTGCTTGACCAGTGTTTGAGCAGCAATTGGACTAGAGACAATGCTTTAAGATTAATCCGTAGGGTAATGGCGATTATCTGAAGCAATTAAGGCTCAAGGGAAAGCAGTATGAACTTAATAACTCTCGCTGCTCAGAACATTAGCATTCATATCCTTGAAGCCGCTGCACCTGTCACCACTATGGAATGCAAGCTACTGCCAGTAGTGTTTGTGCATGGTATGGCGTGTTCCGCAGACCTCTGGGATGAACAACTTGCTTATGCCGCCCGGACTCGACGTGCGATCGCGATCGATTTGCGGGGACACGGTGCTTCCTCACCGCCTGCGGATGATGACTACTCTCCCGCCTCGTGTGCAGGCGATCTCTTGGCTGTATTAGAAGCCCTTGGACTTGAGCAGATCGCGCTCGTTGGGCACAGCTTCGGCGCTTGCGTCGCACTCGCGGCGGCGGCGGCTAAACCTAACGCGATCGCGCAGTTAGTACTGGTAGATCCACCAATCGATTGCACTCAATGCCCCCCAGAGGTATATGAGGCACAAATCGCTCCGATGCAAGCGGCACTCGCAACCGACGGCTGGCGATCGGTGCTGGAAGACTCTTTCCGCAACGCACTGGCAGGGAGCACCTCGGCAACGCAAGAGCAAATACTCGCCCGCCTTGCCGCCACCCCAAAGGATCGGCTGCTTGGAACGTCCCGCGGTTTGTTCGCCTTTAAAGCAGTAGAAGCTCTCGATGAGTACCTCGCTTCGCCAGGGGCACGCGCTCACGCTATTCTTGCTCCGTCGAATAACTCGCCGTTCAGCCTTCACGTCCTCCGCCCAGCACTAACCACAATCACTCTACCCGCTACAGGACATTGGCTCATGCTTGATGCGCCTGAGCCGTTTGCTACAGCACTCGATACCTGCCTAGCAGTCGTCTAACTAAGAACTCCGTTGTTATCTATGCTTGCTTCATCACCCGTGTTGAGGGCAAACATAGTAAAATTCTGCCAGTTCAACAAGTCCTTCTGCTTCCTGTCGTTCTGCTTGAGACGGCGTATGACCCTTATCCTGACGATCTAACAAAGATTGCAAGTGTGTTAGAACCGCCTGGGGAAATTGAAATCGAGTTAGTTTGATAGGAATCTCAACGATTTCGGGTATAGAGTTGTTGGCTGAATTAGGAACTTTGGGATAGCCTCGTTGTATTCCACTGTCAGCTGATCAGGATGGGGTGACTCGGAGTCAAGTGTTTCCAGGCTTATGGTTGGCAGTGAACGACTTCTTGACTGGGGCTATGGGGCGATTGCTGTGTTGCTCCGAAGGGTTGGCTGCACGAGAACATACTGTATTTGTGCAGCAACTATCAAAGTAACTTCAGTTATGACACGATTCCTATCAACAAACTAAGATGAGCAAGGAGAGGATATGCTTGTTCGAGTTTACTGGCCACAGTGCGAGTATCGTAATTTTCGGTGGGGATCGACACCCGTTGATTCATTTTGGGTGGAAGCGACTTATAAGGAAGCTGAAAAAGCAATTTTCCCTTTTCTAACACCTGAAGCAATTGAAAAATCTAAAACCCACGCAAAACGCGGTCAGGGGATTGCAGCACAGATTAGTAACCCGCCAAAGCCTTACTGTTTTCTAGTCGCTCAAGACCTCAGTTCCATCGCTCCATTTGATGTCCACTATCCCTTTAGTTCAATGTGGAATGGTTATTCTCCATTTGAGGAGTTTTCAGAGTGTCACATAGAGACATTAGAACAACTAAAAAACCTTGTGCCTTGTAAGAAACTGGAAAAGAAAATGAATTATACTCGGCTGGAATACATCAAAAATGTCAATAATGTTAATGAACCCGACAAGTGGGCGTATGAAGACTACCCCCTTGGATCTCATTTCCAATTGAACTTCAAAGAGGGTATGGGTGTAGAGGCTCATGCTTTGAAGCTACCAAAAGGAGCGCTCATTATTCTTTCCCAAAAGCCAGTTGGCTATGAGCGGTGTCTAACGCACATAGTTGAACTGGTCAAGGAAGGAAGTGAAGATCAATCTCAATGGAAACTGGGTGAATGGGGCATTTTCAGATTGGTGAAGATACATTGGGTTGCTGACTTCAGCGATCCTTATCGTATTCCCCTCGATAAAGATGTCATGAGAGCAGATTGGGGGTGGCAAGATACCAAAGCAAAATCGTTAGCCAGTCCAAGTCTAATGTCTCAGTGGAACAACATTGAAAGTTTGAGAACACATTTAAAGGGCGTGTTTAGCTAATAGCTGGACTTGAGTGTTTAGTGATTGTACACGGCGGTCTAACAATCCAAATGCAGCTTTTTGTCATTCGGCGCGCTCGCTCTCATTGGACTTAAAGCCTAATCGGTTCGATTCAGCTATATACAGACTATTCAACAGAATTATATGTGGATTTATCTAGAGGAAAATATAGTTGAAGCGGGTGCTGTTTGATAGCGAATGCGGTACAACTAATAGTTGTGCAGCTTATGTTATGAGTGAGGGTGTTATTTGAAGCTTGTCCGATAGCATCTAATGTGAAATGGGTTTGAATTGGTGGTAAAAATGGAGTCAATATGAATCAGCAGTTGCCTCAGTTCATCCACCGTGTTGTTGAACGTTTACAGTCAATTCAGGGAATTGCAGCGATCGCTCTAGGTGGTTCAAGGGCGCGAGGCAACCATACACAGAAGTCAGATGTGGATCTGGGAATCTATTACAACCCAGAGAATCCGCTTGATGTGACTGCTCTAAATCACCTCGCCTCTGAACTTGACGACAATCATCGCGCAAATCTAATCACCCCAATTGGCGGATGGGGGAAATGGATTAATGGCGGTGGTTGGCTAAAGATAGGAGGTGTATCTGTAGATTTTCTCTATCGTGATGTGGTTCAGGTTAATCGTGTCATTGGTGATTGTCATGCTGGGCAAATTACTATTGATTACCAACCAGGGCATCCACACGGCTTTGTATCCTCTATTTATATGGGTGAAGTTGCAATTTGTCTGCCACTTCACGATCCGTATAACGTTTTAGATGCTTTAAAGGCAAAGACAACCCCTTATCCTATTCAGCTTAAACAAGCCACTATTAATACCTTTGCCTGGGAAATTAGTTTTTCACTGTTCATTGCACAAAAGGCAATTGCACGCGGAGATGTTGCCTATGCAGCAGGTTGCTGTTTCCGTAGCGTAGCTTGTATGAATCAGGTATTATTTGCACTCAATGAAGAATACCTATTGAATGAGAAAGGTGCGGTGGCAGTTGCCAACAGCTTTACCCTCTGTCCACAGAACTATCAACAACGGGTTGAGTCAGCCTTTGCTTTATTAGCGGCTGATGCAAAATCAATGATGGATGCGATCGCAATCCTTGAAGGAATTGAGCATGATTTGAGTCAATGGTATGGCAATCGTCGGTTAGTTATGTAAGGTCTAAGGGGCTAGTATTGAGCATAGTCTCCTGTTGCTTGCCGCGATCGCCTTAGCTCTGGTTCCTGAATCAATCTGACTGACGCAGAGTTCAGGAATGATGAATTTTCAAGTTCTGAGTGTCGCTGGACTGGTCGGTGAAGGCTTTGAACTCGATCGCATCGTGACTGCAAAAGAGGCGCACGTCGTTACTGCGATCGCCCGATAACGCACGCAGCCGATCTTGATTGTGGAGCCTCGCCTCGCGATCCACTACTACCAACACCAATGTCCCAAGCATCGGTTATGTTAATAAAAAAACACTACTAGCTAGATAAATTATGCAATACGTGTTAATTATCCATGAAGTTGAAGACTACGAGTCGTGGAAGAAGGTTTTTGACAATGCATCCGACATAAGAAGGGAAGCTGGAGAGAGGTCGTATCAGGTCTTAAAGTATGAAAGCGATCCCAACAAAGTAGTGCATTTCTCATCGTGGACATCGATAGACGATGCCAAGCGTTTTTTTGAATCTCCTAAACTCATTAGAATCAGAGCGGAAGCCGGAGTAAAGGCTCCTGATTTCATATACTTGGAGCAACTAGAGTCGGGCACTTTGTAGGATCGGGTAGTAAAAATTCCCTACAAGTCTGTCTGCGTGTCTATGACACAAATCCAACTCGCTTCTCCTAAAATTATACTAAGGAAGGACGAGGATTTATGAGTTGATACAGCACGTGATACAGCACGATCGTTCAATGGTAGTAATTGGACATTGCTGACCTCTATTTTTACGCACTGACTACCGTAGCTTATCCTTTTGCTACTGTAGCTAAAATAGCTAAGACTTCTGGTGCTAATGGCTTCAAATTTGCTAAACGATTGGATGGTGCTGTGAAGACGCGATCGCAACTGTACGAGGATGCATGTTTTACATCTATGTCAATCCATCCCTGAACCCAGTACGCTGCAAAAGCGTACTTCTTCATAGTATTAACATTTAATTAAGCGATTACTTAAAATGCCGAAACTACTTGAACGAATCATAGTAAATCCTAGACTGTATGGCGGTCGTCTCTGTATTTATGATTAAGCGGATGAAATCTGGAGAAGTAAGAATATGTCTTTAACAGGCCATGTGTATTCAAGCGGTTTTAAGCTTCAGTATATTGTTGAGGGTGACGGTACTCCTACCATCGTGGTTGGGAGTTCACTGTATTACTCTAGAACGTTTTCTAACAATCTTCGTAGCAGTCTAAAGTTGGTCTTTGTCAATCATCGAGGTTTCTCACCTCCTTATAAGTGTAAAGACACCTCTTTGTTCCAGCTAGACTCACTGGTTGATGATATTGAACTGGTTAGGAAAGAGCTAGGATTTGGCAAAATTATTGTTATTGGTCATTCAGGTCATGGATTTATGGCGCTGGAGTATGCCAAGAAATATCCTGCCAATGTGTCTCATGTGGTAATGATGTGTGTAGGACCAAATTACTCGCATGAAGGGCATCTGGCTGCGGAACGTTATCTGAATGATTCTGTTTGTCCTGAGCGTAAAGCGGCTCTTGCTAAAAACCTGACCAGGTTGCCTGAAGAAATATCTGCTGCACCTGAGAAAGCTTTTATTACTTATTGCCTTCTCATGGGACCCAAAAGTTGGTTTGACTACAACTATGACGCGACAAAACTTTGGGAAGGTATAGAAGTCAATATGGCTATGTTTGATTATGTCTGGGGCGAGGTTTTTCGGGATATAGATATTACTGAGAACTTAGATAAGTTGCAAGCACCTGTATTGCTTGCACTTGGTCGCTACGATTACCTCGTTCCACCACCCTATATGTGGGAAGGAGTAAGAGACAAGTTTAGTAATCTTACTATCCGCATATTTGAGAAGAGCAGCCATGCGCCTCACTTTGAAGAGCCAGACCTATTCGACAAAGAGTTACTCGATTGGCTTTTCAATCGCTAACCCTTTTTTGATAGGAGGCCTAACATTTTCTTATTTTCATATAAACCAATCGCAAGTCAACTAAAACCCTAACCTGCGTTCATAGAGCTAGAGATTCCTGAGACTTCTGACGCAGCTTAAATAAGAAGTCAGTTTTGGACTTGACCTCAAACATCAAATCGGGGACTAACTGAGCATAGTCTCCTGTTGTTCGCCGCGATCGCTCTTAATTCCTGCTTCTTCAATCAATCTGATTGACGCAGACTTCATGAATGATGAATTTTCAAGTTCTGAGGGTCGCTGGACTGGTCGGCGAACGCTTTGAACTCGATCGCATCGTGACTACAGAAGAGGCGCACGTCGTTATTGCGATCGCGCGATAATGCACGTAGCCGATCTTGATTGTGGAGCCTCGCCTCGCGATCCACCTCCATCATCCATTGGTAGAAACGCATTCCCGGCGTGCAACGTGGTTCGGAGGAGTCCATCTCGTGTCGGTAAAAGTAGGCATCGCCTGCATTCAGGAGCCAACTATCTCCTGTCTGGATGGCAATGCCAGCATGACCCCGTGTGTGACCCGCAAGTGGAATGAGGAGAATCTCTGGCGGTAGTCCCTCAAGATCGCGGACAGCCTGGAAGCCGAACCAGGGTTCGCCCCCTGGCGAATAGAACTTCCAGCGTTTTACCTCGTCCCACTGCTCTGGACGATAGCGCCCTTTGGTAATGAAGCCGTGTCGATCCCGCGCTGCGTCAATTTCAGTCTGCATTACGTGTACGGTTGCTTCAGGGAAATCTTCCAGCCCACCAGCATGATCGAAATCGAGGTGGGTAAGCACGATATGGCGCACGTCCCGTGCGGAAAATCCTAGTTGCTCGACCTGAGCGATCGCCGTGTACTTGCGATCGAACTGGATACCATTGAAATGAATAAAGAAGGGACTGAGTCGCGCGTAAGGCGAGTTAACATCGCGCAGGCCGAAGCCAGTATCGATTAGAACGAGTCCCTGGTTTGTCTCGATGAGCAGACAGTGACAGACGAGACGAGCCGTTAGACCGCGACTGAAGCCATCGAAGAGCGCCCCACCGACCGGACACATACAGCCACAATTGAGATGATGAATGTGCATAAATGTTCTGCTTTAAACTACTTTTTGCCTACGGGTATTGATGTCTGCACCTCATTCAACGCTTGCATTTGCTCCGGTCGGTAGAGAATGCCTGCCAAAACACCTTTATATACAACAGATGATCAGGAAGGTACTGCGTGCGTTACTTGTTAGGTGATTCAGACTCAGTCATCTGACGATGCAGTTCAGCCTTGAGGGTATCAGGCAAAACCTTGCTTACATTGCCCTGAATCTTCGTCAGGAGCGAACCAGCGATGATGTGATCCTTGCCTGCCATTAAGGCATCGAAACCCTGTTTGGCGACTTCAGCCGGGTCATCGTTCTGTTTTGTACCCACCGTGGTGTCGTCCATTCCGGCACGATGGAAGAAGTTGGTATCGGTTGGCCCAGGCATGAGTGAGGTAACAGTGACGCCTGTATCCTTTAACTCGTTGCGTAACGCTTCCGAGAAGGAGTGTACAAATGCTTTGGAAGCCGCGTAGACTGCTTCAAATGGCCCTGGCATGATGGCAGCAATTGACGAAGTGAAGAGGATTCGACCCTTGCCGCGCTCGACCATATCTTTCACTACCCGTTTGGCGAGATGCACAGATGAAACGACGTTCAGGTTGATGAGATTCAGCTCGTCCTTCAGATCAGTCTCGCGGGCGAAATCACCGCCGACACCGACCCCTGCATTTATCGCGATCGCCTCTACCGATCTGCCAGTCGCCTTAATTTGGTTGTAGAGTGTCTCAACACCGTCATAAGTAGCAAGATCAGCCTGTACCGTCTCGACCTTGGCACCCAGTCCCTCAAAGGTTTGAGCGGCTTCATCGATACTCGATCCGGTGGCTGTGACAAGGAGATCAAAGCCGTTTTGGGCGAACTGTTTGGCAAGCTCGTAACCGATGCCCTTGGAGGCACCTGTCACGACAGCCAGAGGTCGGTTCGACGAACTATTCATAACCATTTAAACTCCTGTAGGACTTCTCCACGCTAGGAAAGCTGTGGATTGTGCTTCTTTTTCGCGAGACAGTCTGCGCGAATGCGATCGCAACTCTTACTCATCCTAGGAAGACATCTGTGCGATCGCGTCTTTCCAAGGAAGTATGGCTGTTGTGTGTTTGAGGTTACTTTTGCGGAGTTCACGCGATAGCGCTAGCGCGCTCGCAGAGCTTCGCCTGCGGTTCAGATCCCCGACTTTTCTAAAAAGTCGGGGATCTCGCCTTCACTAGCTCAGATTACAAAACTGTAATTTAGACGAAGGGCAAGCTGTAATTTTGGTTGAGCTTAATTGAATTTATAGACACGTTTCGAGATTCAACCGAAGGAGAAAGCTTGTGATGAATACCCGCCGACTGCTGGCAGCGATCGCGATTCCTGTTCTAGTTGGAACGTTTGGATGTGTGACTCTTAATCAGGCAACGGCTCAATCGCCCAACCGACAAGCCCAAAACTCATCCCAGCCCAATCAACAACAGCAGGGACAGGGACGCAGACGAGGACCAGATTTTGCCGCTGCGGCTCAGAAATTGGGCATTTCAGAAGCTAAGTTGAAAGAAGCACTGGGAGTGCCAGCGAATCCTACACCAGGACAGCGCCCGCCTCGTCCCGACTTTAAAGCAGCGGCGGCAAAACTCGGCATTACCGAACAACAATTGGTAAATGCGTTGGGAGTTCCGCCCCGTCCGCCCCGTCCCGATTTTGCAGCCGCAGCGCAGAAGCTGGGTGTGTCAGAAGCCAATTTGAAGGCAGCACTGGGAGTACCTGCAAACCCACCAACTACACCGCCCGAACCGGGACAACGCCCACCCCGACCCGATTTTAAGGCGGCGGCGGCAAAACTCGGCGTGACGGAAGAGCAACTGGTAAATGCGCTGGGAGTTCCGCCCCGTCCACCTCAAGATGGCAATCAACGACAGGAAGATCGTCCTCCTCAGCAATAAGCTTGAATCAATTTAGCGACCCTTTCGTAGATACGACCAAATTTTCAATAAGCCCTGGCGATCAGAAATCGCGGCTAAACAAACCAAGTCCGGCTGCGCCGACTTAAGACAAATCAAAGATTTTGAAACCCGCACAGGCGGGTTTTGTCTGTGTAGACGCGGTTTCAACTGCCCAGTTGAGAATGCTTAAGACAAATCAAAGATTTTGGAACCCACGCACCATCCGGGTTTTGGTAGACGCGGTTTCAACCGCCTAGGTAAATTGCGATAATTCTATTTGGAGCCGATGAAATGAAAAAAGACCATCTGAAAAGAATTCCCCTTATCTCCATGATGAAGCGACGAGAGGTGCTTGGCTTCCTAGGGGGAACAGCGGCAGTATCGCTTGTGGGATGCTGGCGCGGAGAGTCTATCTCAGCAAAACCGATAAGTTCATCAACTCAGACACCGACTCCGATAGCGATCGCGCAGACTCCGACTTGCGTGGTAAAACCCCAACAGACGGAAGGGCCATATTTCGTGGATGAGAAGCTTAACCGCTCTGATATCCGCTCAGATCCCTCTGATGGTTCGGTGAAGCCAGGAGTCCCGTTGCATTTGGTGTTTCGTGTCTCTGGGATTGATGGAAGATCCTGTACGCCTCTAAGGGGTGCAACAGTAGACATTTGGCACTGTGACGCACTGGGCGTTTATTCGGATGTTCGGGACTTCAACGGGGATACGCAAGGGCAGAAGTTCCTGCGTGGCAATCAGGTGACGGATGCAAATGGAACCGTTGAGTTCGTAACGATTTACCCTGGTTGGTATCCAGGCAGAACGGTTCACATTCACTTCAAGATTCGCACCGATTCTGCATCCGGGCGAGGTTCTGAGTTTACTTCGCAGCTTTACTTCGACGATGCCCTCACGGATCGAGTCCACGCGCAGCCTCCCTATGCGGCTAAGGGACAGCGCACCCAGAGGAACGATGGAGACGGCATCTTTCAAGATGGAGGCGATCAACTGATGCTCCAGCTTACCCAAGAGGCACAAGGCTACGTGGGAACCTTCGATATTGGGCTTCAGATGACTTGAACTATCGGATTTTACTTGTGAGCGATCGCATTCTCCATAATTGCAGAGTTGATAGAATGCGATCGCCCAAAACGCCTAACTCACTCACGACGAAACACAAACAGATTGCCTGTTGCACCTCGTCCTACCCTAATTTCTTCGTCTAAATAAGAGGTTGTCCACTCTGCCTCATTCCCGAGGAATTCCAATACTGGGATTTTCAGTTCAGGAAAACTCCAGCTTTCCATGCCAAAAAGCTTTGTTGCTTGCATCGAAAAACTATCAAAAGTCACTTTAGCTTTCTTCTCATCCGCGCCCCAAGTCCAAACGCCGTCAGCCTGTAACCGCCATTCTCCCAACAGGGGTAAGTCAAGAAAAGCGCCGTTACAGGCAGAAATTTTTCTCGTACCGCCTGCAACCAACCTTTGCCACACCCGTTTGATGTTTATTGTTCCCCCAAAATCTGGAATTGATGCAAGTTGACGAGTAACAACCGTTCCTTTTGAGGCGTACACCAATTGCCAGTTACCGAGTAAAGAAGGGAGATAGTCGGTGTGGAGTGGCTGTGGAATGGGATTGATACTTTCTAGCTGTTGCACAATTTCATTGATTGGCTCTCTATCAGATGGAAATAGAGCTTGCTGTAGCCCTAACGCTTCTACTCGTTGCAAGAGTTTAGTTTGTAAGGCAAATCTCGTTGCGTCATCCTCTATCATGTCTTGATGCTCCACTTCCTGGCTTTGAGGAAAGCATACATCAGAGCATTTAAAGGTTGATATGGCTACCGTTTCGGGAAAATGCGAATTGGCAGCATTATCCGAGCATTAAAGGGCTATGATATTCTTCACAACTACATCTTAGAGAGCGACAGGCTAGATTTTAACATCAATCTGAAAACATATATGACTGAGTACACATTTATAGATTTATTTGCAGGAGCAGGAGGTTTTACAGAGGGACTACTGCTCGCTGGTAATGATAGAAGTCGTTTTCAATTAATTGCTGCAAGTGATTTTCATCAAAATGCTTGTCTAACTCATGAAAATAGATTTTCAAAACAGTTGGGCATAAACTATGCTTTCCTGGTAGAGGATATTAGTTCTATATCCTTTGTCGAAAATTTACTAAATGTTGTTATTAAACATAGTGGCAAACCTACTGTTGATGTAGTAATAGGAGGACCGCCTTGTCAAGGATTCTCTGTCTTTGGGAAAAGAGATGAAAAAGATCCTCGCAACAATCTATTTCTCGCATACTTGAGGATTATTCAATCTCTCAAACCTAAATATTTCGTTATGGAGAATGTACGTGGATTAGCGACTATGTATGGAGGAAAAACTGTTCAACGAATTCGTGATGAAGTTTTGAGCCTTAGACCTGTTCGGTATGGTGTAAACGGGCCTATACAAGTCAATGCCGCTGATTTTGGAGTACCCCAGTTACGAGAACGTATTCTTTTTATTGGTCATAGAGAAGATATGCCTCCAATAAAAGATATAAATTCAGACTACTACAAGCCACCTATTACTGTAAAAGAAGCAATAGGAGACTTAGCTTTCTTGAGAACCTGGGAAACGGCTGAAAGTTATAACAATTCTTATTTTCCTAATCATAAATATCAAGAAGATAGTAGACGCGGCAGATTATTTTCAAAATTAGGAATACAGCGCATAGACAATGAGCTAAAAAATCATGAGGCCGCAAGACATACGCCTGAAGTTATTGCAAGATTTGCAATGATTGAACCCGGAAAAGGCTTAGATTCTATTCCAAAAGCTCTTTGGGAGGAACATTTACATACTTCAAAAAAGTGGTGTGTACGGCTGCATCCAGATTTGCCTTCTTTTACTGTTGTTACGTTACCCGATGATTTTGTCCATTATGAGCAACATAGAATTCTTACTGTTCGAGAGATGGCTCGTCTTCAATCATTTGATGATACTTTTGAATTTTTAGGCCCAAGATCTTCTGGTGGTGGAGGGAAAGGTAATAAAAAACGTAATTCTGAACTTCCTCAGTATTCTCAAGTAGGAAACGCTGTTCCCCCACTTCTTGCAAAAGCGATAGGTAATAAATTATTAAAAGCTCTAAAACAAAGCTGCAACCAAAATGAAATAGAAGATAGTTTATCTAAAAAAATCAATTTTAATATAGATTCAAACCCCTGTCTTGCAGATCAATTGTCCTTACCTTTTTAGTTTTTTGTATCTAAAAAATGAAATTCTTCTATCAATATATTGAAGATTTTAGAAGTAGTAATTCTGAGATTACAAAAAATCTAGCTGATATTTTTGAAGAAACTCAGTTAGTTTATGACGTTTTTAAAGGTTCCAACCCGATAGATGGTTTAGAGACATTTATTGGAACATATAATTGGCTAGGGGATCGTGAAAATAAGCAAAAATTTGATATTAACCAAAACTTATCACGAAACTTAACGGCTGTTCTTATGCAAGATTACTTAATTAACTTGGTAATTAAGCTATGTGAATTTTACCCCCAATTAGATGTTTTTACTGAGGTTCGTATTCCTTTTGGTACTTATCCAATTTGGGAAAGGGGAGAAGTCTCCTTTAAAACCCCTTCTGAGCGCTCAGATCTGGCAGTCGGTTATTTAATAGAGGATGGAAAGATAAAAGTTTCTGATGAAGCTTGGCCGAAGCAGCCTTTTTATAAGTTAAAAAGAAATCAAACAGTATTACCACTTGTTACAATTAATTCAAAAATTAGGATTTCCCAATCTGAATTTTTTGACTGGTTAGGTCGAGGTCAATTAATGAATAAAGGGAATCCACACTGCTTGTCTGTTCAAGTAGCTCTTAGAAAAGAAATGGATTTAACAATTGTTGAAGCATCTCAAGCTGGTAAGAAATTTTTTTTACTGGGGGAGGGGGGAGAGGGAAACGTAATGCCAAATCGAGCAGAACTTCAACGTTTTATAGAAGTATTTGCTAAACACCTTGACGAAAGAATGAACGAACCAACTGTTGAATTAGCTAGTGAAGATGACAATAGTGTAACAGCAGAGCAAATAGAAATAGATTTTGAAAATGAATGAGGTGTAAACTTGGGTAGGGAAGTGGATGCCAACCGATTGCCCTCTGGAAATTCAACGCCTTTCCAAAGAAGTTCTTTGACTTGGCAGACATCATTAAAAACGCTACAAAACTCAGTGTTGCTAGAACTCTGTGACCGGGACGCCAACGTGCAAAACTGGCTTGATTTTTAACATCGAACTTGTAGTTAGAAAACTGGGCTGTGAGGACAGCTTTGGCAGTGAGTTATTGAAAATGCTCGCCAAACTGTATTTCGTACTGCACCGCCAGCTAACCACCAGCCGGGGAGATTCAAAAGCGCGATCGCCGGTAACACAACACCAACCGGCGAATCAACTAAAATCTTCTGGAGGCGAGTGGAACTATCCATGTTTTGCTTGTCTAGTTTTGTTCCAATCTTTCCAGTTATTGACTCAGTTGTATTTTAAGTTCGCGCAGCATCCAACTGGTTCCCTCATCAATGGCTTTTTGCACCAGTTGGGGAATCATTTGCGTCATGGGAAGATCGGGAAAAATAGAACTGACGGATGATTCGGCATAGTCACCGTTTTGTAGGATGTAAATCTTGAGTTGGCGATCGCGATAGATCCACACTTCCGGAACGGGCAGCGCTTCGTAGGCGTTCAAGGTAGTCTTTGAAGTGACATCAGACTCAATGGCGAGATCCGGGGGCGGGTAAACCGCTAGATCCATATTGGTGCAACCCCGGACACGACTGGCATTCTGGATGTAAAAGCAAGTATCGGGTTCGACTCCGGCAATTTCTGGTTGCTTCAGAGTAGTTGAGCCAAAATCTTCCCAGTCCCGCCCTTGAGCATCTAAGATAGCTTTGACAATATCAGCAATGATGCGATGGGGGCGTTCGTGCAATGCCAAAGGGGACATGATTTCCAGCGTTCCTTGGTAGTATGCAATGCGGGTGCTGCGCTTTTCTCCCAGTTCCGTAAGAATCTGTTCAAAGTCCTGCCAAGACAAGTTATGAATGCTAATCATGCTACCGGGAGTGAGTTCAATGGCACGAATGGGAATGGTAACGGTCATTGGTGTTCTTCCATCGATTGCTGGGGTAGCTTCTTCAACCGTAACTCCCCATTCACCCATAATTATCATTGATGACTAACTGACAGCGATTGCCAAATAGCGATCGCAAACCTATATTTCGCACCGCACCCCTTGCCAACCACATTGTCAGCCCTTAACAAAAATACCCAACTTTTTAAAAAAGCCGGGTATCTCGCCTTAACTAGGCGGCAATCGCCAGAAATTTAAGCAGTGTGCAGACTTTTTCGAGTGCGTCCTGGTGCGCTGGGCTTTTTGCTGCGGGTAGGTGCGGATGGTGCCTGGGACTTTGCTCGGTTACTGCGCCCTTGATTTGCGCGCTGACCTTTCGCTTGGTCTACCACTTTCCGGACTGGGGCAGTTGGCTCGTAGCCTGGAATCACGTCTTTCACAAGGGTTTGATTGAGCAATCGTTCGATGTCTTTGAGGAATGGGTATTCATCTTCGCTGACGAGGGAAACCGCTCTTCCTTCGTTACCAGCGCGACCTGTGCGACCAATGCGATGCACATAGTCTTCTGGTACGTTAGGGAGTTCAAAGTTGACTACGTGGGGGAGCTGATCGATATCTAGACCCCGTGATGCTACATCGGTGGCAACTAATACTCGCACTTTTCCTTGCTTAAAGTCTTGCAAAGCACGGGTACGGGCTGCCTGACTTTTGTTGCCATGAATTGCAGTGCTTTTCAGCCCATCTTGAGCAAGTTGCTCAGCTAGACGGTTGGCTCCGTGTTTCGTCCGGGTGAAGACTAGCACTTGTTGCCAATTGTGGAACCCGATCATATGAGAAAGCAGTTCTCGCTTGCGATTGCGATCGACCGGATGAA
Organism: Trichocoleus sp. AS-A1; assembly: GCF_039962015.1. Classification (NCBI taxonomy): domain Bacteria; kingdom Bacillati; phylum Cyanobacteriota; class Cyanophyceae; order Leptolyngbyales; family Trichocoleusaceae; genus Trichocoleus; species Trichocoleus sp. AS-A1. Next base: position 49,358 of record NZ_JAMPKG010000038.1, read on the forward strand.
CCACCTGCTCTACCTGCTGTGCGGCGGTATTCCGGGGAGCTACTTCGATCTGGGTCGGAGACTTTAGTAGGGTGCTGGCAAGCTGCTGAATCGGTTTAGAGAAGGTGGCAGAAAACATCAGCGTTTGCCTCGATGCAGGTAGCACTGCCAAAATTTTGCGGATGTCGCGGATGAAGCCCATATCTAACATGCGATCGCATTCATCCAGCACCAGTATCTCTATCTTCGAGAGATCGACCGTCTTTTGCCCAACGTGGTCGAGCAAGCGACCGGGCGTAGCGACTACAATATCAACTCCCCGATGCAGCGTTTGAACTTGCGGCTTAATTCCCACGCCGCCATAGATCGCTGCTGCTCGCAGCGACAGGTATTTTCCATAAGTTTTGACGCTATCTTTGACCTGATCTGCCAGTTCGCGCGTAGGGGTGAGGATGAGGGCACGAGGTCTGCGATGCACCTGGTTGGCGTTGGCAGTACCCAGGAGTTGCAGTAAAGGCAGGGTAAAGCCAGCAGTCTTGCCCGTTCCAGTTTGGGCGCTAGCGAAAATGTCTTGCCCTTTCAGGATGGCGGGAATTGCTTGCTGCTGAATGGGGGTTGGCTCAGTATAGCCAGAGTCAGCCACAGCACGAAGCAGGTCCGTTGAAAGACCGAGGTTACGAAATGTCATGGATGCGATCGCTCCTAGTAATGCCCCTATCCCAAATCAAGTGCCTGGGGCCAGTCTAAGAGCAGGAAATTTGTGGTTCAGTTGGATGGCTTAAATGAGCTTTTTTCCAATGCGCCAGCAACAGACCGGAATGTACTGGCAGAAACTCATCCTAACAGACATTCGGACAAAAGATCTGAAGAAGGATGGGGTAAGCTAAGCTCTTCACAATGCTCTCCCGCTTCTTGGGAGTTTGTTCAATTTTGACAATTTTACTCAAGTCGCCGTACAGTGCGGTCAACAGGGTTAAAGCAGAAACTCTTATTCATCCGTGGCTTTCCCCCGCATTGTCTTCATCTGCTACTTCTTAATCTGCTACTTTTGCTATCAAAACGCTTACTTTGAGAACTACGTGTGGGTTTGTTGAGTTTGCATCATTTGGGTACCACGATTGCACTTCATAATGAGTCAGGGCTTGCAATCAGCTCAACACTTCCTCCGTTCAGTTCTTAGCGGCGGTGTTCTTGAGCCTTAATTCAGAACTAGCCCCTCCTTAGTAATGCGCCGGTCGCTCATCAAAAAAAGCCGCTTTTTCTAACGATTGAGTAGCCAGGAAGATCCAATATCAAAGTGGAGGTCAGTCAAGGTCGCCACTTTATTCACCATCTAGCTACGGATACGAGCGATCGCCTCGCCAATTTCTCCAGCTACAGCAATGTGATTATCCTTAATCATTACAGCATCATCTAGTTCCATCCGGTGGTTCATCGCTCCTCCCATCTGCATCGCGTACTTTGACTCGAGCGATCGCCGCGACCGACATCCTCCAACAACCAGCTGCGTAACATCGGGTCTAATACGATCAAGGGAGGTAGAACAGCTCTGGGACTCACCACTTCAGTTTTCCCCTAATCACCACTTCAGTTTTCCCCTAATTTTTCTAAAAGCTTGCCCAACCAACTTAGCCCAAAAGCTGCTCGGCTGGGGATTTTGAGAGTTTTCCAAAAAAGTTTTTCAAAACAGTTGACAGAAGCGGTTCGTGGTTGCTACATTAATAAAGCGGTCGGGAGAGCAAGCGAAAGTGAAGCGACACCGAAGCGCACCGAACCTAGAAAAAATAATAGTTTGAAAGCCAAGTAAACACAA
>NZ_JAMPKG010000039.1:0-50887 GCF_039962015.1 Trichocoleus sp. AS-A1
TGTAAGTCTGGATACGGCATAGCACTCCTGAGGCTTCGATGCGGTTTCACTCTAATTGTGCCGCCTGCGAGCCCAAACTGGCACACTATCTTCCGATTCGTGCAGGAGGTCTAGTTTTCTAATGCGACTCCTGAGCCATGCCCAGCATTTCTCAATCCGATTGAAGTCTGGTGAGTAGGGCGGTAGATAAAGGACGCGGCACTCTGCCGCTTCAATCAGTTGGGCAACACGACCGCCTTTCTGGAAACGTGGCGTTATCGATAATCACCCACTGTCCGGGACGAAGTTGGGGAATCAAGCAGGTCTCTAGCCAAACTTCAAACACGGTGCGATTGCACGCGCCTTCAATGGTGAAGGGGGCAATCACTTCACCATCACGATAGCCCGCAATCATATTCACTCGTCCCTGCCGCCGACCCGACTTGAGGGCATAGAAGCGTTGTCCGACTGGCGCGTAGCCTTAGCCATAATTGTCCCGCTCATCCATGCCGGATTCATCGACATAGACCAGATGGGGTGCGTTAGGGTCGCCCAGTTGGGCTAAAAATGCTGCTCGTTTGGCTTCGTCTGTTTGGACATAGCCGTAGGTTTTTTTTTACGGCTGTGCTTAATCTTGGCGATGGCTCTGGATATCGTCGGTTGGCTTACCTCGCTGTCCCACAGTTGGGCCAGTTGACTCTGGGTTTTATCGCCATGCTGTTGGATAAACTCGCCAAACTTCTCCAAATCCTTGATCTTGAGTCTTTGTTGCGTCACGGGTCTGGCTTTCGGTTTGACCTCCCCCGTCTGGGCTTGGCGCTGACACCACAAGTTAATTGTGTTGCGACTAATGTTGAACAGTTGGCTGGCCTCACTTTTGTTGAGTCCATCCAACTCGATGGCCTGCATCACTTTTTGCCGAAAGTCATTGCTGTAAGGTCTAGCCATAGCCGGGGAAAGATGCATCAGGACTTCTCCAGCTTACGTCCTCACCTCTCTGCATGCAGCTATATCTCCTCTACCACTATATCTAGTGTGTCTGCGTAAGTCCTGAGAGTGTTAAACAATGCGATAAAAATGCGATCGCTTCTTTGATGATTCTTTTTTGAAAGAGAACGAAGGGGTGCTGTCACATAACAGCACCCCTTCTTCGTGAGTCAGATATTAGTTAGCTTGTGAGCGATGATTACTCGCCCAATTTCCGCTTCCCTACTGATTGTTACGCCAGCTAGCTTCATTCATGTCTTGCCAGACATCATCGAGTAGCGAGTCTGATGGGTTCTCTTCCTTTTCAGACAATTCTGGAAATTCCAGATCGTTCGCACCGAAACCTGATTCTCCGGTGAGATCCAGATCGTTCGCACCGAAACCTGATTCTCCGGTGAGATCCAGTTCGTCCGCACCAAAGGCTGATTCTCCGGTGAGATCCAGTTCGTCCACGGCGAAGGCTGATTCTGGTGCTATTGCCAAATCATCCCCACCAAAGGCTGCTTCTGGTGCCATTTCCAAATCATCCGTACCAAAGGCTGATTCTGGTGCCATTTCCAAATCATCCGCACCAAAGGCTGATTCTCCAGTGAGATCCAGATCGTCCGCACCAAAGGCTGCTTCTGGTGCCATTTCCAGTTCTTCCAAAGCGGATTCTGGCACTTCTATGAGAATTAACTCTTCCTCATAGATTAACGGTGCTTCGGCTCCAACTAACACTTCCTCATCCAAGGTGGCTGGGATCGGTGCCCTTTGTGGCTCACTGTCTTCAATGGTTGATGACTGCTGCGTCTGCGGATCTTCCGGGCAAAATTCCAAGCTAAATCTGACTTTCCCCTTTTGCCAGCCGTTGGAGCCGAATTTCAGCACTTCGCAAGGAATGCCTTGGTCGCTAAACCAGCCATCCTTTTCTTCTGTCCATCCACCTAAACCATATTCCAACTGCGTTCTGATTGCATCTGCGAATTCACCGACTCTGAATGTGCGGTGCCCAATTAAAATTTGGGAAGACTCATCCACAGAGAGAACTTCACCTTTGGCTAGCGAGTCGAACTGATTATCCACAACCATCTCCCCCGGTTGAATTGATAGTTTAAAGAGTTATTCCTTATTGGTCATTGGTCATCAGTCATTGCTAATGGCGAATAGCGAATTGTTAAAAGCCGTTCGCAAATTGACTAAAAGATCAAAAGAACCAACCGTAGCTGTGGAGTCCTTTTCCTAGTAAATTGACCCCAAGATAGCAAATCCAGACGACAACAAAGCCTGTCGCCGCCAAAATTGCCGGTCGTCTTCCTTGCCAGCCTTTGGTGATGCGGGCATGGAGATAAGCGGCAAATACCAACCAGGTAATCAGTGCCCAAGTTTCTTTGGGGTCCCAACTCCAGTAAGAACCCCAAGCTTCATTTGCCCAGACAGCACCGGCAATAATTCCAATCGTCAGGAGGGGAAATCCCAAACCGATGATGCGGTAGCTGATGTTATCTAAGGTTTCGGCAAGGCTCAGGCGCTGGGGCGAAAGGGTTGGTAATTCAGATACCCCTTCTTGGGAAGGCTGGGAGGTCACTAAATCGAGAACGGCTGTTTTGGTGCTGCCATTGCTTTCAAAAATACGCTCCACAGCAGAAGATGACTCGCTGGTTGCTCCTTGTGGCTGGGGCACGAAATCGCTGGCGCGTTGCAGACGGTAGGGGCGTGCCGGGTCATTTTTACTGCGAAATCCGCCGGTTCCGACAGAACTGCCTCGGAGTTCGACATTCTGACCGCCACTTACCACCAAGAAAGCGATCGCAAGCAGCGATCCCACCATCAGCGCGGCATAACTGAGCATCATGACGCTGACGTGCATCATCAGCCAGTTGGATTTTAGTGCCGGCACTAAAGGCTCTGACGACTGCATCGTAGATGGCAACGTCAAGGCGGCAAAAGCGGCGATCCCCATTGCAATGGGTGACGTGGCGACGCCTACTAAGCGGCTTTTGCTCATGTTTTCAGCAATCAGATGGATCGTGGTAATCCCCCAAGCTAGGAAGAAGAGGGATTCATAGAGATTGCTCAAAGGGAAGTAGCCCGCGTCCAGCCATCGTGCGCCCAGTAGAGCGGCAATGCAGAGGTTTGCGATCGCCATCCCTGCCGTCGATAAAGCCCACAGATAGGGGATGCCATTGAAAGCTGCTCCTATCCAGTACATCAACATCGTCGCAAACAGGACGGCGAAGGAGATATTATCTAACCCATTCTGGAGTGCAACCAGGTTCATCTTGTATTCTTTCCAGCAATTGTTATCTAAGTCGCTCACACAAGCGCCACTTTGATCCTATCGGTTCTGGTCGCTCTGAGGCTTGGTAGAATCACCCAGGTTTAGACAACTAATTGTTATTTTTTTTAACGCTGTCATCCTGCCAAGGTACGCCAAGGAATTATTGAGCTTTGCGAACCTTGGCGCGAACCTTGGCGAACCTTGAGATTGAAAACCGAAACTTTAAGGAGAAAGGCTAGGACTGGGAGAGAGACTGGCTTTCGGCGAAGGACTGGGATCTCCAACTTTCTTCATGTTGACGAAGATATCAAAGCGGCTACTGCGATCGCTACTGATGCCACCCGTGACGCCAATGGAGCGTATCGCGTTTGTAAAGATTTTTTGATTTGGATCGACTTGCGAGAGGGACAGATTCCCAGCGTTAATGGTACGGTCAACATCAATAAAAAATAGACCGTTCTTGTCATTGAGCTGCTGAGGAATCGCTTGTTTGAATAACTGGCTGTCCGCCAAAGTCGCTTGGGGTTTGGGGACGAGGGTACTAGCAACAGGTGCCCCTAATGTCAGGAAAGCAACATTACCATCTAACCAGCCGTGAGTGGCGGCTAAGCCACCGAGTTGCGATGTCCAATTGATGATGGGTTGACCGTTGAGCGTCGTTTCTTCTACCTGAAACTTATATTGCTGTGCCATCACCTCATCCAGCTGCTTGAGAGATTTTTCAGCTCTAGGGCGATCGCTTGTGTGCACCAGGAACGCCACGCCAGCACCTAAAATCGAGGGAGTTCCTGGAGGTGTGGGAATTAAAGCTAGAGAAAACTCGCCTTTCATCCAAGGCAGCAAATCTTGCTCTAAATCTTGACCCAATTTAGACCGAATCTCGGCCTTCATCTGTTCTGGGCTAACCCGGATCAGCGGATTCGCTTGGGCACCCTGGACGTAATCTTGCCACAACTGCTGCAAATTGCCACCAGTGGTCACAATCAAAGTATTGCCGGGGAGACGCCGATGCATACTTTTGGCGTTGTTTTCCACCACATACTTTGTCTCGCTATTCGGCTTCAGCCAAGACACTCCTTTAAACAGAAGTCCCTCTGGTTCCAGTGTCACCGTCGCGCCGACTCCCTGCCTTTGTTGAACCGAGGCAAGATTTTGGGGAGAAAGCGATCGCGCCGAATAGGTGGCTGCCATTGCTGTTGCCACGGGCACATTAAAATACACTTTGGCAAACGGCGCACCCGCTTTAATCTTTCCCAAAGCCTCTGTGTAGCCTGGAGTATCCGCTAGGGAGGCCCCGCCTTTATAAGCGTCAATGACGCGCTCCGTCCCTTTCGGATCGGTGCTAACAATTAAGGAACGCTCTAGCAGCGTCGTTGAGAATTTCTGGGCGGGACTGCCTTGGGTTTCTCGAATCTTGATGCCTTTGTAAATGCGTTCAACAAACTTGCTAGAGGTCGGGTTTCTATATTTTTCTAGCGCTTGCTTTGCTTGCAGAGGATTTTCAATCGGCAATACCATCACCACCGATTGTTGACCAACCGGGACAGCATTGGGATTCTGGGGTAACTGCTGTGACAAAAAAGCGATCGTGACTTCTTTACCCACCCAAGGCTTGATATCTTGCTGGTAGTTGTAGCCGTTAGCAGTGAGGAGATTTTTTTCCAGTTCGGCGAGTTGTTTGCCAAATGCGGATTGGCTAGCGGGAGTGCCATATTGCCGCAGTTGCTGCCATTGCTTTTCATCAGTCGAGACTGACACGGCGAGCAAGGTATCCTGGGGAACCATCTCGGCACCCACCGGGACATCAGCCTGAAATAGATTCCGCTGCATCAGCAGCCAGTAAGTTACTGCGCCGCCAGCAATCAGCAACACGGCAGCTGCCACAGTCAGAAGGGAACGTTGATTTTTCTGAGGCATAAACCAAGTCAAGAGTCGTAGGAGCTTTCGCATTCGGGCGAGCTATCTTGAGCAACAACCGACTGATTCGGATGCCAATGCTGTGCAACGCTGACGCCCGGATCTGAGTCGAGCCAAATATTAACTGCCCGCTCAGGAGAGAACAGCAACCGTGTCCCTCTTTAGCACTCTGTAGAGTGTATCCCGTTGTTGGTAAGGACGCCCTAATGAACGAATCGCTTCCTGCAAAGTTTCCACTTCCATGCAGGTGCCACCCACTGCCCCAGCCATTGTTGTAATATGCTCCTCCATTAAGGTGCCGCCGATGTCATTGCAGCCCCATTTCAGGGCTTCCACCGCACCTGCAAGACCGAGTTTCACCCAGCTGGGTTGATGGTTGGGAATCCAATTTCCTAAGAAAATTCGCGCCACAGCAGTCAGCAACAGGGCGTCTTCTAGAATTGGTTGATCTCGCCCCACCCGACGACGCAGGGGTTTGGGGGCTTCTTGTCCAACGAAAGGTAATAGGATAAATTCACTAATCCGGGCAGGATATCCTTGGGTAACAGCAGTTTGTTGGAGCGATCGCAACTTGTCTAAATGCTGTATCCGCTGTTCTGGTGTCTCAATATGACCCGAAAGCATGGTACTAGTGGTTGGCATTCCCAACTTGTGTGCTGTTCCCACAATTTCCAGCCAAGTTGCGGTATCCAGCTTTTCCGGACAAAGGACGCGCCGCACTTCATCGTTCAAAACTTCCGCCGCCGTCCCTGGCATTGAGCCAACACCGGCATCTCGCAGCGCCGCAATCACCGACTCGTAGCTAAGACCATCTTCCCTAGCAATAAATTGCACTTCCTGGGGGGAGAAGGCGTGTAGGTGCAGTTGGGGAAATTCCTCTTTGATTGTCTTCACCAGTTGCAGGTAATAAGGCAAAGAAGCACCATTAATTTTTGCCCCAATATGGAGTCCCCCCTGCATACAAATCTCCGTCGCCCCCCGCCGGACTCCATCAGCCGCTTTTTCCAAAATTTGGGGACTCTCTAACCAAAATGCGCCTTCTTCGTCTTCATCCCGGCGAAAGGCGCAGAAACTACAGTGCTGTTCGCAGATATTGGTGAAGTTAATATTGCGATTGATTACGTAGGTGACAGCCTCACCCGCTTGCCTGAGTCGCAGCTTGTCAGATGTTTCCCGAATCGCTGACTGGACATCTGGATCGGTTTGCTTTAATAGTACAACTCCCTCTTCTTGTGACAAATCGCCACCTGCCAGGGCACCCTCAAGAATGGCATCAACAGTTTTAGTCGTCACAGCACTTCCCGGTAAAGTAGGTCACTCTTCTCAATTTTGGCAGTAAATGTTTTTTCTGGGAGTTCGCTAGTAGCGCCAGCAGTCAGTTTCACGGGTTCATCGGGTAGCGAAATTCGCTCTAAACTCAAAATTGTGCTTAAGTTTTCACCAAGCCTCTAGGTTGTTCTCTAGAATGACCAAAATTAGCGAAACACCGAGCAATTTAATGGTATGAAATAGAAATTATTTATAATTGGACACCCATGAGCGCGGTAGCAAATCGGCTGGAGAAAGGCGAACCTATTTTTGGGATTTCCTGATTTCACGTAAATAGCTGATTTTTGCAATACCCAAGTAAAGGGTTGGTTGGTAAAAATTGTGGAAGGAATCTCTACCTCAATGTGAGCCTGTTGTGAATATTGTCTTCAATATTAATGCTAGTAAATTGAGGGAATAGAAAATGAGAAAGTATATGTTAAAAACATGGAGAAACGTTACATTCAATCATAGCGATTCTGATAGAAAAGCTAAAATAAACCAATATAGATTTTCCTTACTCGTTATTCTGGCGAGCGTTTTATTTTCATTGTTTTTGCAATCGCAACTCCCAAATGATGTCTTTTTTAGTGGAGATGCTGGGCTTAAAGCTTTGTTAGCGAAACAATTTAGCAGCGGGCAGTTTCGCTTTGACCTGAACTTACCTGTAGAAGACTGGGTTCGGAATCTTTGGCAAAGTGGATTATACCCGTTTCAAGAACCGTTTGTCTATAACAGATTTGGTCAGTACTTCATCACCTTTCCGTTTACTTTTCCCCTTGTTACCGCACCTTTCCAAGCGCTTTTCGGCTATAGAGGATTATACGTCGTTCCCTTGATTGCAACTTGGGCTGTATGGGTAAGTTTTTATTTTGCTTGCAGACGGTCGTACCAGACTCCCAATCAGGATGTTGACTATGTTGAGAAATATTGGAGTCGCTTGAGTCTGGCACTAATGATGTAGATGTGGGCTTGATTGGGGTAAAAATTGAAATGAGGCAGCCTGAATGCTGACTAAAAGATAGGCGCTAAAAACGATTTCCCACCACCGTTCAATACTTTCATAGTCAGTCAATCGAAAATCCGCCCAGCCTAGTTCATTTTTAACTTGCTTAAAACCATATTCAATCCAGTTTCGTAAACTATATAACTGAGCTATATTCGGTGACAAATCAATTGAGAAATTGGTCATAATGTACCAACTTTCCTCTCCGGTTGGGTCGGGAGTATTCGTCTTACTAATTTGGTAATATCTCCGGCGGTGACGTTTGCCAAAAATAATTTCTCTCAGGTAACGAGTTCCGGTTGGGCGGTGCAAAAGCCTTTGCTGATAAGCTTTCCATCGGTTATAACGTTTTCGGCTGCCGGGCGGCATCAACACTCCATGATTGGAGCGAATTGCGACGATAAACATCATTTGTAACTTCTCTATGCAGCTAATTACATCTCCACTTTCTCCGTAGAGGCTATCTGCTAAAACTAACTTGATTTTAAATCTCCATTCTTTCAACTCTTGAATCATATCTATTGCTATTTTGGGTTTGGTTTTATATTTATCTCCTGGTTTCAGGCGGTTTTTTGGTTTAAATATTTGAAAGAGCAATGGATAAGTAATTCCATCTACTACCCCATAGGCGTTTACTGACACTATTCCATTTTCGGTTTTACCTAAATTCCCAATATATTGACGAGTTACATATTCTGTAGCTTTGCCCTTTTTTTTATCCCCGGTTTCGTCCATACATAAAATTATTTCTCTTTCCCCAATCAATATCTTTGTTAACCACAGCCTCATTTCTCTTAATTTTTTTGTATCCCACTGTGCATCTCTCAAAAAATAATGTAATGATTGACTAGATTTTAACCCTACTGTTTTCGCTATTTTTGGCAAGGATTTTTGGGGGATTTCTGATAGCATCCCTAAGTGTAAATACTTGAATGCTTCAAAATGCCTGACATCCTCAAATATCGAATAATAGTGTTGACAATAGTTATCGATGAAGCCAACTGTATTTACTGCTTCTCTACGTGGCGTAACCATTGCTGTTACTTACTATTTTTGGTTTCCTTCCTGATTATCCTCTCCCCCTAATAACAAAAGAGGGCTTATATCAAATTCCTAAATGCCTGCTACAGATAAAGCTTCTAAAATAAATTGCCATCCTGTCAAAGAAGCAATGACTTGGTTACTTAATTGGCTCAAAATTTTTTGTACAGAATCTCTCAAGCCTTGTAAGTTGTCAAAAGTTTTCCATGTGAGTTGCTCTTTGAGATACTCCCACAACCTTTCAATCGGATTAACTTCTGGGCTATAGGGCGGTTGAAACAGTAAAATCATATTCTCAGGTATACTTAAAGTTAAAGACTGGTGAAATCCACCATTATCAATTTGAATAATATGTAAATCTGACGGGTAAGTTTGAGCAAATAAATCGAGAAATTTCCCAAAACAAACGGTATCTAGATGAGTAAACTCATAAAAAAAGCTTGTACCTGTTGTCGGCTCAACTAACCCGTAAAGCCACAAATAGAGAAAATCCCATTGAACTGTTCCCTTAGGCTTAATTCCTTTGCCCGTTAATTTCCTTCTTTGAACAGTATGCAGACCCATCCGGCTTTCGTCTTGACACCAGTAACGAATAGTTGACCACTGGCAAAAAAAGCTTGCACTCTGGCTCATACGTGCTTTGATTAGTTCAGGCAGTTTTTTTTAAACTCTTCTACTACTCCTTCTTTTTGTTTGATACTTACGGGACGTGGCACTTTTAATTTTCCTTGGAGTCGATAGCGTACCCATTGATGTACTGTCCGATAAGATACTTGTAAGTCGCAACAGCTTGACAGCTATTTTTGGACTTCTTGATAACTCTCAAATCCTTCGGGGTCTTGGAGTTCTACTTCTAGCTTTTCTACTATCTCATGTGTCATGAGTCTCGGTCTTCTTGTACTTTTTTTTCTGTTAATAGTTCCTCTAATCCTCCCTGGCGATAGCTAGTCAACCATCTTTGTACTGTTGTGCGATGCCTCCCTAAGAACACAGCTATTGCTGACACACTGTCTACTGTTTTTGTTTTCAACCAGTATAAAGCTTGTAGTTTTTCTTTCTCTTCTACCTTCTCGGCTTTCAATAAAAGAGCTTTTAAAGTTTCTTTCGATTCTACTATGTCAATTTTGACGACTCCTAACATGGTCAATCTATTCTCCTTAACTTTTCAGATTAAGTGTAGTAGTATTTAATGAAATTGGTATAAGCCATTGCGTAATGCGGCGCTATACAAGTGCTTGTCTCCACTAAAACTTTATTTCACAACTTGAGATTTATCCCATGACTCACATTCTTCATCTTGATACAAGTTTGCGTTCTGCTTTAAAATCGGCGATCGCTTATTAAATATTCACTCCTCTGTCTGCACTAAAGCCACTTTGAGGTCAAATTTAATGATGGAACCGTTGGCGATTGGTACGGAAGAAGAAACCCAACAGGTAACTGCCATCATTTCCCACATGGTTCGACCAGGACGCGAACAGGGGTATGAGGAATGGTTGCATGGTATTGCGACGGCTGCCCACAAATTTAAAGGACATTTAGGCGTAAATGTGATTCGACCCTGCGATCAAGCTCACCCTGAATATGTGGCAATTGTCAGATTCGATCGATACAGTAACCTCAAAACATGGATTGAATCGGATATTCGGCGGGAATGGCTTGAGCGATTGCAGTCATTGATTGAAAAGCCTGAAACGATTCAAACTCTAACAGGGTTAGAAACGTGGTTTACTCTCCCAAGTAAGCCAATGCAGGCTCGACCCCCTCGCTACAAAATGGTACTGGTGACGTGGTTGGGAGTATTTCTCACTCTCTCTATCCTGAATCCTATGCTGGCACCGCTACTGTCTGAGTTGCCTGTATTGCTCAAGCAACTGATTAGCACAGGGATCGCTGTTGTTTTGCTTACCTACCTGGTCATGCCGCGTTTAACACAACTATTTCGCAAATGGTTGTATCCCATTCCATAAGATGAGATGAATTTGTTGCGATCGCTGCGGCGACCGGGACAATCAGTTTAGCTTGATGAGTTTGAGCGAAGCGGGATTACCAGCGGTCAGTTGCAGCGCTACATCAACGAAGATGGACTACGAGGAATTCAAAATTTAGATGCGAACTGACAAGTCAGCGCTTCGCTATCGCTGCCAGTCTTCTCCAACTCAAACCTCAAAATCCAATCTCTCCCCCACTGTTAAGCGAGTTCCATTCGCAAAGTCCCAACCAGACTGAGGGCGTTTTCCAGCCATCTGTATTTCTCGCAATAGCAACAGTCCATCGCCAGTTTGAACAATTGGGCCAAATCCTTTGGCAATGCTCACCACCTCGCCTGGATGTGCCGAACCAGAGGACAAGGAAGACCAATCCGATAGCGCCTTTAATTCTGGGACGATTTGCCAGTAAGCCGCTCCTAGAGGGGCAGTGGCGCTGATTTTGAGAGGATTCCCCCGAAATGTTGCCACACAATCCGGGAAAAATCCTCTGACTTGGTTATGTAATGCGATCGCGCTTTTCGACCAATCAAGACAATAATCCGGTTTTTTAATCAGCGGCGCATAAGTCGCCTGCGATTCATCTTGGGGGATTGGTTCAATTTCCTGGCGTTCCAGCTTCAGGAGGGTTTCTACTAATAAATCTGCCCCAATCTCGGAAAGCTTTTGCGCCAAATCTTGAGCATTATCCAACAGTCCAATCGGCGTATTAGCTTTTAGCAGCACTGCCCCCGTATCCATCCCCGCATCCATTAGCATCGTTGCGATCCCCGTTTCTGTCTCGCCATGATAGAGGCACCACTGGATGGGAGCAGCACCCCGATACTTGGGTAATATCGAGCCGTGTACGTTGATGCAACCCAATTTGGGCATATCTAGAATTTGTTGGGACAAAATTTGTCCGTATGCCACCACGACAAAAACATCTGCATTTGTCTGTTTTAGCTGAGCGAGCGTTTCCTCGTCTTTTTTAATCCGGTGCGGTTGCCAAACAGGTAGCTGATGCGCCAAGGCGACTGATTTAACGGGAGAAGGCATCATTTGGTTGCCCCGTCCCCGACGTTTATCCGGCTGCGTCACAACGCCTAAAACTTCAAATTCTGGATTACCGAGTAACCGTTCTAAAGTAGGGACGGCAAATTGTGGGGTGCCAAAAAATATGACTTTCATTTCCTTAGGGAACGGTAATTGGTAATTGGTCTTGATTGAAAAGCCATTTTTCTCTTAACCATTAGCAAAAAAGTAAAAACTAAGGGTTAATAATCGCAATTTCGATGCGGCGGTTTCGTTGTCGGTTGGTATCGCTATTATTTTCTACTAAGGAAAAAGATTCGCCGTAACCAACAACAATCATGCGATATTTTTTCTCCAAAGCAGTGAATAAATACTGCTCAGCAGCTTGGGCGCGTCGGAACGATAGCGCTTGATTGTCTGTGGCTTCACCATTGTCATCGGTGTGAGCAGCAATTTGAATTGTGGCACCTGGGTAGTTCCGTAAATCGGCGATGACATTGTCTAAAATTACGGGTGCCTGTGGTAGCAGAACACTATCGCTGTCTTTAAATAATAAGTCGCTAGGTAGGGTGACTTTCAAAGCATCCGATGGTAGAGAAACCCTAGAAGCGGTAGTGACTTGATTGGAATTGGGAACGCGATCGCCTTGAAGTTGCTGGGAGATTTCTTGTAGACGTGCGGCGAGGGGTTCGCTGGAACTCTGGCGACCGACTTGGGTTTCCAGTTTAGTCGTGCGATCGCGCAGTGCTTGCAATTGCGCCTGTAACTGTTGCAGCTCTGCTTCCAGTTGCCGTCTTTGTTCCGCACTCAGTTCTACTGGCGGACTGGCGCTGGTGACAGCAGGGGACGGCTTAAAAGTAGAGGAGGCGGTGGATGTCTCTAGTTTGGCGCGGCGCAGCACTTTCACAACTAGGGGCACCTCTGGCGTCAGGTCGGGAAAGACTCCCGCGAGGACGAGACCGAACAGCCACGCCAAGCCACCTCCCACCCCCAGCAACAGCACTCGCCAGAGTAAAACCAGTAAAAACCTCCCAATGCCTGTAGATTGGCGAGGAGAAGTGTTATCGGCAAATGGTGCTTCTTGTTTTGTCACCCGTTTTCCTATTTTTATCCAGACAACAGATTAACACTCGATAATGCGATTAAGCTTTTTTCGTTGTCCGAGGCAATAAAAATGGGCGATCGCATTATTAACTTGCGCGAAGAGACATTTGGGAATACTTTTGGGATATAACCCTGGAGTGCCGTTGTGATGTTATTAGGTAGCCCTCAGTCACTGTCTAGGCAAGTATGTAGAAATCAGTCAACCTGCCCCCAAGAAAATTTCTTGCCTTAGATTAATTTTTAATCGCTTTTCGACCGTCTTGTGGAAAAATATCATAACAAGAGCGATAAGGTGTTTCACCCATCAAGCCGGATTCATTGAGATATGATAAATTTTTTTACATCTTTTGTTTTTTTTGACAGGTTTTGTGGATATACATATAGATATAGGGACGCTGCACCGTTCCTTGGGCGTTGCTCCTCACACAAGAAACGCCGTTTAGCAACCCCACCCCCAATCAATGTTCATTCGCCTCTTCCGCTCAGGATGGTGCTCTAATCAACCATACCTTCCGCTTATTGCGGCTGCGCTGCTGATGGCTCCTAGCTCATTTGCCTTAGCTGGCACGGCTGCGTCTACAATCGCAGGTCCCTCTACCATGCAATATCCGCAAGCCCGAAAGGAATTATCTGAAGCTGCTCCCGACATGACTCAAGCAGTAGTGCAAATCGACCCCCTCGATAGCCCTCATCCCGTCCCGTGGAATTGGGTAATGACTACTCATGCAGAAGTTACCGCCAACGGCGGCACTGGGGTACGTTACTATCGCAGTCCCTCTTTAGTGTCTCCTGATGGTCAGTATGCTGCTTACAGCCGGATTCAGTTGCAGGTGCAACCGGAGTTGTACCAATGCCGCATTTCCAGCGTCATGTTTGTAGAAAATTTGAGGACAGGGGATTTACGAACGATCTCGGCGTCTTCTCCTTTGGCTGACAATCCCTTTGTCAGTAACGAAGAAGCGGATATGCCGGGGATCATCGCCATCTTGATCCCCATTTCGTGGTCGGCGAAAGGCGATCGCGTCTTAGCACGGCAATTTGAAGGTTTATTTAGTACGTCCGATGCTTCTGACTATGCCGTTGTTTGGGATCGTCAGCAGAATCGTACTACGACTCTCTCTCCTGACCGCGATGATTACACCAACGCGGTGTTGTTAGGCTGGAGTCAAACTAATCCCGACCAAGTGCTGTTTCGAGCAGGCGAATTGGGCGAGGAAGAGTGGCCTTTGTGGGCTGTTGATTTGAAGGGTCAAACCGTAGCCGCAATTGAGGATCAACCCCTCATTTTTGGTCAAACGATTACCCATTCTTGGGCAGGGCCACAGGCTCATTTCTAAAGGAACAAAATCAAGGATGAAGGATGAAAAAGATTGAAGGTGACAGAAAAAGTTTTTTACTCATACTGTCAGCCGGAATTTTAAACTTCATCCTTCTTTTTTTCTGATAAATCTAGCTTAGAGTTGCCAATATTTATATATTTTTAAATTAAATTTTGATTAAATCTTTGATTAAGTCTAAACGATTTAAACGAGTCTTTTTAAGAGTTCTCGTTAGCCTGACTTTTTTGCTTTTGGGTTCGGGATTTTTTATTTATTATACATTAAAAAATTCTGCTTACAAAAACAATATATCAAATTATGAAATTTACCTCAAAAATCAATTAAATCAACCAAATTCTTATCCGGTTAATTATCCTATCTCATCGAGTGTTTATCAACCCGTCAGCGTGTGGACAGGACGCCTAATATTACTACCGAAAGAGCAGAGACAGCTTAGAAAATCGGTGCTTTTTGAAGTTTATAATGCTGATTCGGCGCATCAGAATCTAGTAGGAAAAATTGTAAATTTAGAATGGAGCCGGGACGCAGAAGTGCAAAGATTTGTCCAGGCTGTAACGCAAGATGTCAAATTTATTCAGGCAACTGAAGATAGTAAAAAAACGGGGAATTTGCATCCTGACCGATTAAACAATTGGCAAAATGTCGATCCCTTAGAATCCTTGGCTGGGGCGCGACCTCAAGATGATGTCGTCGTGGAACTCAAAAACCCTGTAGTTGTCACCAATCACCAAAAAGAACGCCCCTCGCTGAAGATTGCCCAAGAACCCGTACAAGTCACGGGTCGGATTTATGCTTTAGTGACAATTATTAAAAGAGAGGAAGCAGATAGCGTTAGCGCAACGTCTTCTTCGGATCGTTTTGTTGTACGTCACTTTAATAAAAAAACAAAACAATTTGATGGACCTTTAGAAACCATTCGGATTCCTCAAGTGCCATCTGACCGCAATGGAATTTCTCGGTCAACAAATCGAGGAATTGAAAAGTCTCCCCTCAATCCAGTGGGCTGGTACATTTATGGGGCAAAAAATGCTGAGGAAATCTTTGTTACCCAGGCAATTGAACCCCGCGCCTTGATGCGTTTGCAACCAGATGAAGTGCGGATAAATCGGAAATCTGCTAATTCCTATCTGAAAAAAGAACTTTGGAAAGGTACTGAAGGTCAAAAAGGAACCGCCAAGATAGTTTTACTCGATCCAAAAAGTCAACAATTTAACGAGGCGGTATCGAAATGGCGCGAGGGAGATAAGGCAATTGTCCTTCATACATATGGTGGAATTGGGGGTAAAAAACCCGAACCCGAACCGCTGGGCGTAGTTACGGGACATTTTGCTTATGGCATTGCGACAGTCGTGCGCGATCGCTTCACGGATGAGTTACGCTTTGACATCGAGTATCGGCAAGTTTACGCCCATAACCCTGATGGCATTATTGCTGGGACAATGAAATGGTCTACTTACATGGGAGATTTACAGCGGGGTTGGGTGGGAAATCGACCTGTATCCGATGCGATCGTCAAGCTAGATGCTGTGACGCAAGATTATGATTTTGATGGCATCCAACTGTCACCCATGAAAGAATTTATGCGCCAGTTGGATATCATGATGGCACGCTACCGGATTGGAGATGGAACGGGTAGTTCAGTAGTGACACCCTCAACTTCTTGCGTACAAGATGCTAACCAAGCGCTTTTTGTGACAATTAAGCAGGTAGAGAAACAGGTGGCGTCGAATCCTCGCATTCAAGAGTGGTTGCGGCGTCATCCCAGCGACACCCAAACCTTACGATTTCAGCAACTCGTGAAATTAGGGCGATCGCTTGAAAAGCAATTAGCACCCCTAGGGATTATTCGTTCCGATTGGCAAGAAAACGCTGAGAATTTAGCAGGAACCAGGACAGCGGACGGCACCCTTACCACTGTCTTGAAGGCAGCAACAACTTGGCGAACCATGTTACCTCGACGGGCGCATGATGAAATTGCCACGATTTTGTTAAATAATGGAGCCGCTTTGTGGGTAATTCGGACGAACCAAGTGGGGGGATTTAATCCAGATATTGTGCCTCGTGCCCCTACGGCACTTTTAGGGCACCGCACGAATTGAAGGTTTCTGATTAGTAAGAGATTTGTTTACAAACCGCCTTAGCGTTCGCGTAGCGGCGCGGATGCGCGTTAGCGCTTTAGGCGCAGAGGGCGCAGAGGAAGAGTGAGAAGAGGAGGTTAATCTGAATGCGATCGCTACTCGTCTGTTTTATCTAGAGGATTTTGAAGGCGCTTCCGTTCTATCTCTTCTAAAGCTTTTCGAGGATCGCTACGGCGACGACGATACCAAGTCGCGCCCCCAACCAACATCGCGATTAATAGCAAGGCACCAATTAAGGGCAAGAAATCACCCGTTTTTAGCGCCCGTAAGCCGTAACTTCCTAACATTACAAATGGCAACACTCCGGGGATGGTTCCGAGAATGGTTCCTAGTAGATAATCCCGAAAGCGAATTGAAGTCAAACCAGCGGCAAAATTAACTAAGCCGTAAGGAATCACGGGCTGTAGGCGGATGGCAAACATATAGAATAAGCCACCCTGAATCATCTCCGCATCAATCGCTTGCAAGCGTCCACCCAACTTTTGAACGACAAATTCACGCCCCACCGTGCGCGTAAAGGCAAAAGCCACTACAGCCGCAATCACGGCGGCAATACTCGTCCAAAGCGTCCCCAACCAAGGGCCAAAAATTGCGCCACTGGTGAGATTTAGTGCTGTTGAAGGCAAGATTAACAGTGTCGCCACGGTGTAGAAAACAATATAAATAATTGGTGCCCAGATGCCAGCTTTGTTCAGCCATGTTTGGAGTTGAGCTGGATCGATGCCTCCTAAAAAATATACTGCGAGTCCTGTTACTACAATGCAGACGATAGTTAATAGGAAAATGCCACTTTTAGCGTTCAACACAAAGCAATACTTCTAACCTCTCAAGACCTTTTTCTATTTCGTAGAATTGTCTAAATCAGGGTATATGCTAAGAAATTACTGTTCATTGCTGACCCGATCCTGAATTTTTGGGACTCTTAATCCAAAACAAGACCAAAGCAACGGAACTAAAAATGCTAAGGATTATCCCCAGTGTGAAATATTGAGTCCATTGATAACGTAGCGCTACTGCATAGAAACCAGGCTCTACTGTGAATTTCATTGTTCCATCATCAGATACATCGATTGGATAAGGCTTTTGGTTTATATATAAATGCCAAGCCGGATAGTAATAGGTTCTTATTCGGACAGATGAGGTGTCTTCTGCTGTTACATTGAACATTCGGTTGTAGCTGTCCCACTGATTAAGCTGAATTGCAGCTTTGCCACTCATTACAGAGACGGGAGGTTGGTCAATTCTAGGTACTAAAGGAAGTTTGTTACTATTTTTTATGGACGGACGGTACTCTGGAACATCAATTAATTTATTCGTGTAAGGCTCGTAGAGTGCTATTTTGAGTCTTTCAAGATTTTCAACCTTCCCTCTACCCGGATTATGAAGGGCTGGTAAGGCACGAAATAGCTGATAACCAAATTTGAAATTAGCAATAATAACTATAGTAATAATTATTAATGGGAATATTTTTAAGCGTTGACGCAGTTGAAATTTTTGACTTAACGTTAGACCACATAAGGTTGCTTCTCCAAAGAAAAACAGCGCCCCTAGTCTCCTAGGAGTCTGAAGCATTTGTAGTATATTACTGGATTTCCAGATTGGCCAAGACCATTCACTCATTAAAAATACCAAAATAATCAGAAAAGCTAGCCAAAGCCAAGTCTCTTTAATAATTGCTGCATTCTTACGAAAGCCTTTTAAACAGATGAGCGTCGAAACAATGGTCAAAACAACCATTGCTAATAACTCCTGAATAAAAATATTAGATAATCCGCCATCCAAAAATTTAAATATACTTGCCTGAAATCTTCCCCCATCAATGCCTCTCATGTATTCAATGTTGACGAAACGTTGTTCTAGAATAGCTGGCAATAAGTAGAAAGATACCATTCCAAAACCAATGCCAGCAGAGGCAATTGTTGTTATCACAGCCTTCCAGGGTCGCTTAAGAAGAAAAAATAATGTATAAAATAGCCATGCTATTGTACAAAACAATAAGCTTGGCACATGAGTTAATGCTATTGTTGACCAAAAGATAGCCAGGGCAGCTCTCCATTTTGGTCGTACAAGCGCCTGGTCAGTCAAATACATTCCTAGGGGGATTAATGCCATTGCAAACAACGAAGCAAGTCCTCCCCCGTTAATCAGGTCTGCTATTGCAGGAATAGTCATGTAAGATAAACCCCCTATAAAAGCAGGAATTCGTCCCCATTTATTTCGACCATAGATATAAAAACTCAAACCTGCTCCAAACAGTCCCGATGAGAAAAGAGCAGTCATTGTCTGCTCAATATTTAATCCAATTAGTTTGAAGAATGAGCCTATGTAATAGACGAGAGGCGGGTAAAATACAAAAGTTGGGCTACCATAACCAAAGTTAGTACCAGCTAGCCAGCGGGGATACCATATCCCTTCAAAAATTTGTTTGGAGAAATGTTGAATCCAGGTGATGTGCCATAGAAGATCTCCATATCCATTCAGTCCATCGCGGATCATCCTTAAATTGATAACTACAGTGGCTACCAATAAAAGGACAATTAATCCTACCTCAGCTAAATAAGGGAAAAATTGAATCGGACGATTTGAGAGGATTGATTGTGACTCAGATGAATTGGAAGACATAGTAATAATTTTGGTAGTGGTAAACAGGTAGTGATATTCAATACTCAAAGCCTTGTGCGGTAGGGGGTGAAAGTGGATTCATCACTACTTCTATACCACTACCATAATTTTTACTTCAACAGAGCGATTCAGGGCGAAAAACCTATCTCAAGTGTTTTCTATTCCTTGAGGGAGCGATGAACCTTCTCATCCATTTGTTGTTGCTTGATGTTGAAACCATAAGCTTCACGCACCAAATAAAGCGGGCGTCCTTTGACTTCTTCGTAGACCCGACCAAGATACTCGCCAATGATCCCCAGTGTTATTAACTGGATGCCTCCCAGAAATAACACCGCCACCATGATGGAAGCATAACCCGGAAGATCGATCCCAAAAATTAGAGTGCGAAAGAATAAGAAGCTAGCGTAAATAAATGACACGAAAGATATCGTAACGCCCACGTAACTCCACACTTTTAAAGGAAGAAAACTAAAGGAAGTAATCCCATCAAGGGCAAAGTTCCACAGACGCCAATAGTTCCACGTTGTGGTTCCTTTATAGCGTAGGGGACGATCGAATAAAACAGAGGTTTGCTTAAAACCCACCCAAGCAAAGAGTCCTTTCATAAACCGGGTTCGTTCTGGCAGTAGCTTGATGGCTTCTACCACACGCCGATCGAGCAACCGAAAGTCCCCGGTATTGCGGGGGATGGGGACGCGACTCATCTTGCCAATTATCTGATAGAAAGCTTTGGCTGTAGAGTTTTTCAGCCAACCTTCATCACGCGATCGCCTAGTTGCATAAACGACATCATAGCCTTCGCGCCATTTGTCTACCAGTTCCTTAATTAACTCTGGCGGATCTTGCAAGTCGGCATCAATCGGGACTACGGCAGCACCCACAGCATAGTCGAGTCCGGCACTAAGGGCGACTTCTTTACCAAAGTTGCGGGACAAGTTGACGACTTTGATCGCTGGGTTACGATGATGATGCTCAATTAGACACTTCAGGGTATTGTCCTTACTGCCATCATTGACGCAAACAATCTCGTAGGTTGTATTCACGGTTTCCATCACCGATAGAAGTCGCTCAAACAAGTGGTCAATATTGTCCTCCTCGTTGTAAAGCGGCACTACCACAGAGAGTTCTACTGGGTCAATATCTAAGGACATAGAAAAACAAAGACAAGCTAATATATGTCAAGTTTCACCTAACTTGACTGCACTCTAACCTAAATTCTAATTTTGTCAATATTATGAGCCGAAGCTTCACAGTTCCTAAATCATCGCGGCGCTGGTTGTCGCTGGAGATGTTGCTCCTGGGCGCGATCGCGATCGCTGTTTTGTTAAGAATTATCTATCTAGGTAGCCGAGAATTTTGGTACGACGAAGTTTTATCCCTGATCCTCGCCAGCGGTCACGGCGTTGACTATCAAGCTCCGGGAGCGCAACCCGTCAACCTGCGGGACTACAGCGCTTTATTGATCCCACGAGCCGGTGATGTCGTAGGAACGATCAAAGATGTCTATAAAGGTATCTTGGGCGATGTCCATCCGCCGCTTTCTTATTTCAGCCTGTACTTCTGGCTACAGCTATTTGGCAATAGCGAAGCTGCCTTACGAGGTCTGGGCGCATTGCTGAGTGTAGGTGCAATTGGCGGCGCTTACGGATTAGGACGTTTTGTGATGGGACATCGCGGCGGACTGATTTTTGCCGCCTTACTCGGTACAAATCCTTTCTATTTATTCCACTCTTTAAATGCCCGGATGTATGGCCCGCTGATTTTATGGACGATTCTCAGCACCTGGGCAATGCTGCATCTGGTGGAGACAAAAGGAGCAACAGAGAGTGTCCGAGCCTCCGAGTGGGAAATTGAACCAGACGCCACGCCATCATCCCATCATCCCAGCAACCGCTCATCGATTCTCTGGAGTGCGATTCTGATTGTTTCAGTCGCTGCTGGACTGCTGACGCAGTATCTTTTTGTCTACTGGGTGATGACCCTAGGCATCTTTGTCCTCATCTTTGACCGGCGGCGGTGGTGGCAGCACGGATTGCGTTTGGGGGCGGGTGTATTGCTGTGGATGCCTTGGTTTGTTTGGGGAACTCGGAAGCAGGGGCGTCTGGGTGAAGTGGGCAATCAGTTTTCCAAGGGAAATCATTTCGCAGATGTTACCCAAACCTTGAGCAGTCACTTGTTACTGGGAGACTGGGTGGGAGATGTCGTCAAAACTCCCGCAGAAGCGACCCTCGCGATTGTGGCAGGGTGCCTGATAATTTTGTTACTAGCCGGGTGTACCTTTAGCCTCTGGCGGCAAGCAAAGCGTCGTACCTTATTCATGGCTTTGTCACTGGGAATTTTGCCCCTGTGCATTGCATTTGCAGTGGATATTCTCGCTGGCAAATACACGATTGGCTTTGGCGGTGGAAGGGCACTGATTTTTGTTTTGCCTGGATGCTTGCTATTAATTGCTTTATGGCTGGAACGGGCGGCGGGACGCTGGCGCGGAGTAGCGGTAGCAGGTTTGCTGCTGTTGTATCTGGGCATCAGCATCGGGGACTTCAGCACGAGAAACCGCTCGATGTTCCATCAGATAGCAGATTTGATTCAACAGGAACCTACAACGCCAACTTTAATCGTGATGAACTCCCGCGCTTGGGGTCACATTCTGCGTTTGGCTTATTATCTTCCTCCCACTGCCCCGGTTCAGCTATTAGCACAGCATCCTGCCGACCTTGCACCTGCTTTAGAAAAAGTTCTGACAAGCGGACAAGCAGCGCAATATCCTCGGATTCTCTGGTTAGAGAGCGCCCGTCCTGTGAATAAGGCTCCCAAAACGGAGGCTGAAAAACAGCAAATTCAGCAGGAAATCCAGCGAGTTTTGCAATCTCGTTACCAGTTGGCGCAAACGCAGCAGCTATCGGGAACCACGATTCTGGATGAGTTTGCGGTCAATCTTTACAAGAATCGGAATCTCTAATTTTTAGGCCATTGCCAGTTAAAACGATTCCATTCGTAAATGCCTTGAATCTCATACTCGCTGCCATTCTCAAACCGGATAATGCAGTTAGTATGAGAGACCCCGCTCTCTGTGGTCTCGTAAACCCCAACCACCGTGCAGGGAAACCATTCGCGACTACAGGGGCCGTTTTCTTGCACCCACTCCCACAGACCATTAGAAACCTCAATGCGATCGCCTACTTTCAGCTTTAACCCTTGCTTGCCCTCCCGCTCATAATACTCAGCCAGATGAACCGGCTGAATGCGATAGAGCCACCCAAAGCCATAGCGATCGCGTAAAAATTGCATCGCTCCCGAATCTTGATTATTTAACCAGTCATTGAGTAAGGTAATCTTCCAAGAGCGATTTTGTCTTTCTTGTTCCTTGACAAATTGCAGTAAAGCTTTGACTTGTTCTGCTGTCAGTTCCTCCAATGGATTCGCACCATCGGCATTTTCATCACCACTCGCCGGGTTCTCCCCTTGGGCACCCAGCAGTTCCTTGACAAGAACTTGCAGCAGAATTTGCTTCTGCATATCGCTGAGAGGATATACAGCCTCCTCACATAGACTAAATGCTGCTTGCAGTGCCGCTTCAATCTCAGATCGGGTCACAATCAATTCCTTACTTTGGAATGGATCGCCACACAGCAGAGCTATCTCGGTGATTCTGAGTGGGAATGCCCAGACTTAGAGCGCTCATTAAGGGCGATCCCCTATTATCGCAGAATTGTCAAGATATCCCGAAGCTCCTGTTTGACTAGATTCGCGCTAAGCTGAGGGGTGAAGTTCCCAAAAAACCTGAAGTCATGGTACGGTTTATGCGATTTCGAGCTGTGTCTATTTTTTTCATCTCTTGCCTTATCGGAGTTGTGAACTTGCTGTTTACTCCTCCGGCTTTGGCATTGACACAGATTAAACTGTCTGAACTTTCCTACCATGACTGCCCATCTGAGTTAGCAGATGGGGCGGTTATGAGTACCGGCGCTTCCAGAGCTGCGAGTTGCTACATTGTTACCGGCAAAGCTCAAAATGACTCTGATAAATATGTCTACAACGCCGATATTTTTGGTCGCATTTACGACGCAAATGGCGACTCGGTAATGCAAAACCGAACGCGCCTCGGTTCGATCGAAGAAGTGCCGCCTGGAGTCAGCGATTTTGAACTCAGGATCTCGGTTGCTGCAAATCAACCGACACCCTTGCAGCTCAAGCAATTCAAAGCCGCTGGATTTAACGGTACAGTCCGCCGTTAACAAGTCCGCACGCTAACAAATCCGCCGTTAACATCTGATTGCAAGGATTTTAGATTATATGATTCACTCCAAAATCCAAATCTAAAATCCTTTGACCCTAAAAACCCGGAGTGAATTGAATGCTGGAGAACAATCCAGCCAGAATTTGCAGCACAAAAATCGCTAAAATCGGGGAGATATCCAGACCACCCAACGGCGGAATAATCGAGCGAAAAAGGTTGAGGTAAGGGTCTGTAATTGGACTCAAGGTAGAAGCTATCTGGTTCATCCAATTGACTGTCGGAAACCAAGTTAAAAGAATCCGTACAATCAATATGAACATATACATGTTCAGAAAGGTGGAGATCGTATTGATCAGTAATTCAGCTGAAGAATTCATCGGTGTTGAAGGTTCCTTGTTAAAATTGGTGAACGCTTGAAACTTGAAGACAGTTTAACGGATTTACCGGATTGAAACTTAGGAATCTTGATTAAGCGATGTTCCTAGGGAACGACCCCTTTCAGAAATTCGTGCTGTATCTGAGGAAGAAAATCGCTCCCGCTCTAGTTCTGTACTTTTGCCATTTACAGTGCCTAGCTGAGTCCGGACTTCATCAATTGCTGCATTTAACTGAGCAATTTTATCCTCTAAGCCTCGCCGTGCAAATTCAATACTCTCTGAATCCTTTAGCTGACGCTTTTTCCCCTTGCTCAACTTCGCTTCTGACGAGCCAGGATTGAGCAGAGAGGCGTCAGGTGTGTCGTTAGTTTCGGACGCGCGTCCAGAAGCAACCAGCGCTCCGACAATTCCACCGACTAGACCGCCAACTATCGTTCCAGCCAGAAATCCACTGCCAAAACTATCGCGCTGACTCATCTTAAAATTACCGTTGTTTTTTTTCTTGTTGCAACTGTTTTCAGGTTAACTTTTTGCTGACCTCGATGCCTACCAGTCTAAGGAGTCATCTGTTCAGTTGTCAGTCGTCCTAAGTAAGAAATCTGAACACAGATTTCATCTTTGATTGCTCATCTTTTGGATCGTGCGTTGGATACCGCTTTGGATACCGCATCAGGTGCCAAACGTGCGATCGCCTGCATCTCCCAGCCCCGGTACAATATACCCGTGGCTGTTCAAACCCTCATCAATCATTGCCGTATAGACAACCAAGCCCGGATACGCGACAGAAAGCTGTTGCAGGGCGGGTGGCGCTGCTACAACCGAAATAATCCGCATTAAAGCTGGGTCAACGCCTCGCTGTGTCAGTTCTGCGATCGCCCTCATCATGGTTCCACCCGTCGCCAGCATCGGATCGCAAATTAAAACCCGCGTTTGAGGGTCAAGCCGTTCCGGCAATTTATTCAGATAACAGCTAACTTCCAGGGTTTTCTCATCCCGCACCAAACCGATATGGTAAATCGACGCCAAAGGCAGCAACGTCTGCGCCCCATCTAATAACCCCAATCCTGCCCGTAAAATCGGCACCACAACCAGTGGCACCTCTGGATTGATAAATGTAGCCGGACATTCAGCCAGGGGCGTCTGTACGGTTGTTTCTATCGTCGGCAACCATTCTCTAGTTGCCTCATAAGTCAGCCAGCGCCCCAGTTCCGTCATCGCGCTTTTAAACAGCACCGATGGCGTCGCAGCATCACGAGCAACAGCCAGCCAATGTTTAATCAGTGGATGGGGAGGAACATAGACACGCAGTTGGAGAGTCATAATTGCGATTTTGGCAGTCAGATGCCAGCTCAAAGACCTGACCTATCATAGAACCTCCTGGGATGTCTGGAAACCCAGATTGATTCTGGGTTCGGTTTCTTTGTCACCAAACCCCACGCCAAAAGCATTTGTGGGGTAACGAAAAGCCCACAATTCCAACTAACTTGGTTTTTTCTATTGAAAATAACTTGCAATAGTATTGACATATATTTTCAACAAGGCTATATTTATTTTCAGTGTTCTCCTCTCATTAAGGATCGGCAGGTGGGGCTGGTTAGCAGTAGCAAGCTAGTCCCCATTTTTTTTAAGAGGCAAGACACAAGCCCAATAAAAGCAGCCTTTAGCTCATGCAGTCGCTCATATGAGTCTGGTGAGATAAATTAGACACCAAAGGGCTTGAGTTATTGGTTGAGTTGTTGGCAGCGGGGCATTTTTGTGTTAATCCCTAATAGGGATTGAAATGAGTAAAATTTTCCCTTACTGCTGCCTCATGCCTTCAACTACCGTTAAATCTCCAACTGCACAAACGTTTGATGCCATCGTGATTGGCTCTGGAATTGGAGGGCTGGTGACAGCCACCCAACTGGCAGCGAAAGGCGCTCAAGTTCTCGTACTGGAAAGCTACTTAATTCCAGGTGGCAGTGCCGGATACTTTGAGCGGCAGGGATATCGGTTTGACGTAGGGGCGTCGATGATTTTTGGGTTTGGGACTCAGGGCACCACCAATCTGCTCACCCGCGCTCTAGATGCTGTGAATGTCAGTCTGGAAACCATCCCCGATTCCGTCCAGATTCACTACCATCTTCCCGCCGGTTTGGATCTAAAAGTTCATCGCAATTATGAGAAGTTTTTGCAAGAACTCACTGCCTACTTCCCCCACGAACGGGAAGGGATTCGACGCTTCTACGACGAATGCTGGAAAGTTTTCAACTGCCTGAATGCGATGGAATTGCTGTCGTTGGAAGAACCCCGGTATCTGACACGGGCATTTTTTCAGCATCCCTTAGCCTGTCTCGGCTTGGTAAAGTATTTGCCTCAAAATGCTGGTGATATTGCAAGGCGATACATCAAAGACCCGCAGCTACTGAAGTTTATCGACATGGAGTGCTACTGCTGGTCAGTTGTCCCCGCTGACCGGACACCGATGATTAATGCAGGGATGGTGTTCTCAGACCGGCACTACGGCGGCATTAACTATCCTAAAGGGGGTGTAGGACAAATCGCCCAAAAACTGGTGGAGGGACTGGAAAAAGCTGGGGGACAGATTCAGTACAAAGCCAAGGTGACGAAAATTATTACCCAAGAAGGTCGAGCGGTAGGCGTCGAGTTGGCAAATGGAAAAGTCTATGGAGCCAAGCGGATTATTTCCAATGCAACGCGCTGGGATACTTTCGAGAAGTTACTGCCAGCGGAAGAAATGCCAGCGGCTGAGAAGAAGTGGCAAAATCGTTATCAGAAATCGCCGGGTTTCTTAAGTTTGCACTTAGGCGTTAAGGCAGATGTGCTGCCGCTTGGTACTGATTGTCACCACATTTTGCTAGAAGATTGGCAGAAGATGGAAGCGGCGCAAGGCACGATCTTTTTGTCGATTCCTACGTTACTCGATCCGGATTTAGCACCAGAAGGTCATCATATTCTGCACGCCTTTACCCCTGATTGGATTGAAAATTGGCAGGGACTTTCTTCTAGCGAATATGAACAGAAAAAGGAAGAGGCAGCAGGACGAATCATTGAGCGGCTAGAGAAGATTTTCCCCGGTTTAGATGCAGGGTTAGATTATCTGGAAGTCGGGACGCCCCGCACGCATCGGCGCTTTTTAGGTCGTGCAGATGGTACGTATGGCCCAATTCCTAGAAACAAGTTATTAGGACTATTGGGAATGCCATTCAATCGAACTGCGATTTCGGGACTTTATTGTGTGGGAGACAGTACGTTTCCAGGGCAGGGTTTAAATGCGGTGGCATTTTCTGGTTTTGCTTGTGCCCATCGCGTGGCGGTAGATTTGGGGTTGTAAGGGTTTTATCGAACCCCAGACGACTCCCTAGGGAGCAGAGGAAAGAAAACAGCGGATTTCTGGCTGCTGATTGCACAAGTTACATTATTTGAAATGCCCGAATCATCACTTCGTTCAATTGTTGCATTTGCAGAATACCCAACTCTCCTAAGCGTCTGATGATTAATCTACGTTCAAGGGTAGCAATTCGAGTTACCCTAACTTTAGAAGAAACTAGCAATCCCGTGCAGGAAAATTCTGCGTCTGAAATATTGAGAGCAAATTCTTCAAGACTTAAGCTGGTGGCATTTTGAGAGGAAATGAAGCAAAGAGTCACTTCATCTATTGCAGAACTTGCCGTCAGCACTAACGCAGGACGTAATTTTGTTGTACTTAAGTCTGTAAAGGGAAAATTAACTAGGACAATATCTCCTTTTTTAAGTCTCACTAGATTGCTTCTCCATCCTCGAGGGTGTAAATATCAGGTTCATTGTGGAGAAAATCAAAAGCTCCTCCGCTTTGTACAAGGTGCGCTAATTCAAGGGTTGAAGGGTAGGGTATATTGCTAAATAGTTTTTCTTCAAGTAGAGATCGCTCATCCGGTGGCAGAGATAAAATAACTTGGACTAGGGATTCAACTAATTGGGTATTCATGGATTATTCTCCTGGTTTCTGTTGAGTTGCTTGTTTTATGATAGCGATCGCGCCTTTCTCGAACTACAGGAAAAAGAGGAAACAGAGCGATCGCATTCAGCGCCATTTGCCCTTAACACTTGCCTGCTCTATTAGATAAAATCTTGTTGACTGCCACAGCCGCTACCATAAAGCATGGGTTTACTGCGCCTGCTTGACGAATTAACACAATGACGACAGAGCCTAATCCTTCCCAGTCCAATTCACCGTCAAACGCTCAAGATAGTGGCAATGGTAACAGACCTGCTGTGAACAGCCCGTCGCAGATGCAATCGCTGACACCGTCCGGACGGAACCAATACGAGCAACATTTGGCTACCATGCCGCGATCGCTGGTGCTGTCCAAAAAGAATCCAGTTGTTCCGCAAGGAACGCCCATCGTCCTGATAGCGATCGCCTTAGTCATCCTAGGGTTAGCGATTAATAACTTCTGGATCGGGATATCAGGAGCGATCGTCGGGCTAGTCGTATCGCTGCGGATGCTATGGCTTGGTTTGGAACCCGTGCTGGATGAGATGCTACCGCCAAAACAGCGAGCTGTCATCGTCGCCATCGTCGGAACAATCTTATCGCTCATCAGCTTGCTCAAGTTTTCTGGTATCAACCAAAACATCGGCAAGTGGTTGAACCAGCAAAAATGGGATGAACTCGGTTCCCTGGCAGAATGGACAGGAGCTGTAGGGCAAATTTTCATTGCCGTCATCGCCGTATACGTGGCGTGGCGACAGTACATTATTTCCAGAGACTTGACCATTCAGCAAAACTCCCTGACCATTCAGCAAAACCTGATTACTCAGCAGCAGACGATCGATACTTATTTTCAGGGCATCTCCGACCTAGTATTAGATGAAGAAGGATTGCTCGAAGATTGGCCTCAAGAGCGGTTACTAGCCGAAGGGCGTACCGCCGCTATCTTGAGCAGTGTAGACGCCAGCGGGAAAGCCAAAATTCTGCGGTTCTTGTCCAGTTCTAAATTGCTAACTCCCCTAGAACGCGATCGCCGCCTAGGTCGAGCTATCTTTGACGGACTGGGAGGCTATGCAGAAGACCGCGTCAACGGCGTGCGCGTTATCGACTTAGGAGTCATGTTAGCGAAGGCAGATTTGTCTGGCACCGACTTGCGCCGCACAGACTTAAGCGAAGCCAATCTTGTTGGTGCTAACTTAAGCAATTGCGATTTAGTCAAGGCTAATTTCTCTCGCACCATCTTGTATGAAGCGAATCTTGCCGGTGCCGATTTCAAAGCCACCCGCTTGTTCTATGGTCCGGGGGAAACTGCGACCCCTCGCACTCATACTCAACCTCCCTACGCTAACTACAAAACAGGTGCTTATACGGGCGCTGTAGTAGAAAATGCCGACTTCACCGACGTTGAGGGACTCTCGGAAGAACTGCGCCAATATTGTTGTGCTTGGGGTGGCGAAAAAACCAGAGCCACAATTCCCGGTGGTTGCGAAGGCATTCCTAACAAATTGGAACGATAATTCGTAGCTGTTAGCGATTAGTCATTAAATAGAGGGACTTAATTATTTGCCGGATGAGTAGGGCGACTAAGCGTTACTCATCAAACCTTATCAATGTATGGTTTTGTCCCTCAATCCAAACGACAAAATGACAGGATTAAATTCAGTTATCCTACTTAGTCATCAGTCCTTTGCGATTGACGAAGAGCGAATAAGTAATGACACTTGACCAATGACAGCGATTCACTAAAAGTTATTGGCGAATCGTTAACAGCTAATTATGAACCCCAAATATTCCTTCATCATTCCCATCTATAACGAAGAGAAAAGCATCCCCGAACTTTATCGGCGGATGAGTGCGGTGATGGAGCGGCTAGATGCCCCAACGGAGCTAATTTTAGTCAACGATGGCAGTCGCGATCGCTCTTTGCAAATGCTGCGCGAATTGCATGAAAAAGATCCGCGAGTTTGCTATCTGAGCCTTGCCCGCAATTTCGGTCATCAGATTGCTGTCACCGCAGGTCTTAATTTTGTTCGGGGTGAAGCAATTGTTATCCTTGATGCCGACTTACAAGATCCCCCAGAATTAATTCCAGACATGGTGGAAAAATGGCAACAAGGCTATCAAGTCGTCTATGCTCAGCGCATCAAACGCCACAAAGAAGGCTGGTTCAAGCGCTTCACCGCCTATGTGTTTTATCGTCTTCTCAAGCGTCTGGCAAATGTAGACATCCCTACCGATACAGGCGATTTCTGTCTAATGGATCGACAAGTCGCAGATATCCTTAATTCGATGCCTGAGCGCAATCGTTATATCCGGGGACTGCGTTCTTGGGTCGGCTTTCCCCAAACCGCCGTCTACTTCGAGCGTCACCCCCGCTTTGCTGGCGAGGTGCAGTACACTTTCAGTAAATCTTTGTCCTTGGCAGTGAATGGATTAGTCTCCTTCTCAAAAGTACCGCTGCGGCTATCTACTTATGTCGGCTTATTCGCGGCAGCGATCGCTCTGGTGATGGCGATATTAGTTCTGTATTGGCGCATTTTTGTCCCGAATTCACCCCTTACTGGATTTACATTGATTCTGGTTGCAATTTTCTTCCTCGGTGCTGTGCAACTAGTTAGTATCGGTATTTTGGGGGAATATGTCGGGCGCATCTATGAAGAAGTCAAAGGCAGACCCCTGTACACTTTAGCGGAAGTCGCCGGTTTCAAAAATGTAGCGAGTCGCAAGTAGAAATTAGAAACTTTTTTAAAGCTAATAACATCAATATTTTCATAAAATCTGGCAGAGATCCGCTTCAAGTTGAGCTGGCGTTGCCAAGTGCCTTAACACAAAGTTAATTGACTACCCTAACAGCGCTTAAACTAAAACTGTCTGCCTAGTTTCTGCTGAACGACGGGCGGCATCGGCAACTTTGAGGGCGTATAAGCTAGCCTCTGGGGTAACATACAGCGGCGTGCCTTCAATCAAGTGGTCTAAAACCATGCTGGTGTCTTTGGCAAATAAACCCCGACGCCCTCCCACTTCAATCGGTGTTGTCTCGTTCTCTTTGATTAGCTTGCCTTCATCTCCATCGAAAATTAATCCCCCCTGTTCTCCGTGAACCTCAAAACTTCGGGATGGTTGCCAGAGATTTTCCCCTTTTCCATAAATCACCTCTGCAACCACGCCGCTAGTAAACTTTAGCTGGGCTGTGCAAAAACAGGATTGGTAGAACGCCCCCTCGCCCCAATACCGTGCTTGACAGCTAACGGTAGCAACAGTTCCAAACAAATCAGTTAGGCGATGGATGCGAGAGAGGGCACCGCACAGAGGAAAACCAAACAATTCTGGGTGATAAGTCCAGCGCTGGGGTGCTGGGTGCTGGGGATTGATGGTGCTGTAACGGGCGTAAAAGACTTCTCCAATTTCGGGTAAGGATTGCCGCAGTGCTTGATGCAAACCGCCCAGAATTTCTATATGCTCGATGTGCAGGAGTTGGTTGCGATCGCGTGCTAAGGCAATGAGTGCTTCTGCCTCGGCAACGTCTAAGCAGAGGGGATACTCGACAATGACGTGTTTGCCTGCTGCAAGTGCGGCACGCGCGATCGCTCCATGCTGCTGGTTCACCGTGCAGATGACGATCAAATCGATATCCTCGCGCCCCACTAAATCTTCCCAAGATGAAACGGCTTGGCAAGAGTAGGTTTGACTAAATTCCTTTATGCTGTCTGGGGTATGTCCGGCAACGGCTACTAGCTGGGTTCTATCTTGGGATTGAAATGTTTGCGCCCGGAGTTTAGCTGCATATCCAGTTCCCACCAGCCCGACACCGATTGGGAGCTTGCCAGACCACGCAGGATGAGACACTGATGTTGGCATTTTAAAAATGTGTTGTTGCTAACAGTAAAAAATCATCCGGTGATTAATCTCTAAATTTTTCAGTTCATCTGTCTGAATTTAAAGATTAATTGTTGTTATTAATTCTTTCTATAATTACAGCTAATATATTTACCCCGGAGAAGGTATCTCGATGTTCTCGAGGAATTGTCAGCTAAACATCGTATCACTGGTCTACCATTCCATTGATAAGTATAAGTAATTAGGATTGAATCTTAAAAGTTTATTACGAATACCATTCACACCATCTATTGATCTCGTGTTGAAGGCTCTGGTTTTTCCCGTAGTATCTAAAGAGGAAGTGAACCTAGTAAGCAAACCTTTACCTGAGCTTAGTCTAGCGAGGAAGGTCGCTCTACTCTGAATTACTACTGCCATTTCGACTACTTGAGAGGAACGCTACATGGCTTATAAAGTAAGGTTAATTAACGAAGCCGAAGGGCTGGACACCACGATTGAAGTTGAAGGCGACGTCTATATTCTTGACGCCGCAGAAGATCAAGGTCTCGATCTGCCCTACTCCTGTCGCGCTGGTGCTTGTTCAACCTGCGCTGGCAAAGTGACTGAGGGTGATATCGATCAATCTGACCAGTCTTTCCTGGATGACGATCAGATTGAAGCTGGCTATGTCCTGACTTGCGTGGCTTATCCCAAGTCGGATTGCACCATCATGACCCACCAAGAAGAAGAACTCTATTAAGAAAACCAGTCAGTGGTTGGTTGTCAGCGATCGCAGACAAGAAAAAACAACGTACAACGGATATCAGTAAAAGACGCGCTATTATTGGCGTCTTTTCAAACCAGCAACTGACTTGTATGGGCGGGTTGATCGATAGGATGGACTATTTACAGATATCTGGATTAAACCCGCCGCCAAATAACTGACAACTTCTAAGCTTTTTAGCAGGGACACTCTTCCAGTGTCCCTGCTTGATTGTTTTCAGGAGTTGGGCAACGCTTTTGTATTTTGATCCGGGCCGAAGGTAATGGACTGGTTAAGAGGCTGAATTTGGGCACCAGGATAGTAGAAGTTGAGAATCTGCTGACTTGACCAACCCGCTTTCGCTAAATTGAATGCGCCGGTTTGACTCATGCCTACGCCATGCCCCAATCCGCCCCCAGTAAAGGCATAACCTTTTAGGGTTTTGTCTGCGCCATAGATAGGTTGTAGGTAGAAAAGGGTGCTGCGGGGTGGTCGAAAGGCACTGCGGATATCATCTTTGAGAATTTCAACCACGCCAGTGTCGGTTTGCACTGCCAGTCGGATAATCCGTCCGGAGGGCGATCGCTCTGCTACCCGCAATTGCTTAATTGCTTTAAAGGGAGTATGGGGAGTCTTTGTCCGCTTGAGATAAAGCTGCAAATCTTGGGTAATCTGAGCGATACTGCTGGCTTTACTCCAGCGAAACCAATTGCCGCCAGTTTCGTGAAATCCTTGTTTCAGGCTGATAAACCGCTGGAAATTTTGTTCTTGAGCCAAAGACAACTGCGGGTTCCAAATTGTCCCAGATGAATCTACCACGGCTTGGAGATACGGGCGATCTGGGCCATTCCAGACATCATTAAAGGGCGCACTGATGCCACCGCTGGTACTGGAATAAAGGGCATCCACCAGTTCATTCTGGTAAGTTAGCACTTGACCTTTCGTCGCCGCGATCGCTTTGTCTGTCGTCGGTACAGTGCCGGTGAGACCCTTGTAAACTTGGCAGTGGGTGTCTGCACACAGTTCGTACCCATCCACTGTAAACCGCCGTAAGTTCCGCAGTGCATAAGTCCGAGCAATGATTGCCTGCGCTTCCGCCGCCGCATAGGGGGCACCGCCATCCAGTTCGTGCGGTACGACGCCCCGCAGATAAATTTCTAAGGGTACTTGATTGACCAGGGTGTAAGTGCCGTAAGCGTTGGGTTGCAGCCGCAACGAGCCAGCGTAGAGAACGCTATTTTTCGAGTTTTTGCCTTTTGTCACCTGGATCGGGTTTTTGCCAGGGATAATCTCTATCTGGTCGCGATCGTACCGAAAACCATTCACCACGAGAGACGCTTTGGGCACTTTCTGCACCACTTCCGTCTCCAAATACGCAGCGCGATCGCCTTGAGCTTGAAGGTTCTGCAACAGCCAGCGGCGCACTAAAGGCGTTTTATAAACATCGCGTTTTGCCCACACCTGCCAGCGTTCCGGCTGCGCTACCTCAACCTCAATTCCCTTGGCTTGCCACGCTTTGGCACTGTCTTCCGCCATCTCAAAACTCCGATAAATGCCCAGGACAAGCCGTTCCTCTAAAGCAGGTGCTGGTAGAGGTTGCATGGTCACTTCTAGCTTGGCACTGGTGGTTTGCAGGGTTTGTTGGCGATCGCCTGTATTAAAGCGCAACATCAAGCGATCGCCCGATGTTGCCTGCAACGTCATTTGGTCGGGTTCCTCACCAAATCGCTGCACAACCCCCACTTTCAGTTCCACATCATTGCTACTGGGTGCCGGTCCAGACGCCGCTGTGAGTCCTATCAGCCCAAACACCGTCAAAATGGTGCGGGACCAGTGACCTAAACGTTTTCCCATCCCAGCCGGACGAGTGAATTTCCGACTTTGCGATTTGGTTTTTACCAAATTCTGCCTCAAGGTACATCCCTTTTTTTGCATGGACTATCTGAGGATAGAAGATTTTTCTTCAAAGCTGACTCTATATTTTGTCTCAACCTACGCAGCTAGTTGTTCCATCTATTGTGATAGACGCCAGGACGAATAGATCGGGGATGAACGACAATCTTCAGCTTAATTTAAAGTATCCAGTTGTCAAGTCGAAGTCATTCCGAGTATGATTTAGGAAGAAACAACAGATGGAGACAGCTACTCGTCCTATGGTAAGGGTGCAAGAAATACCCCTGCAAAAGATTCATCGTCCTCTGCCGCGACAAACTGACCAAGCCAAAGTAGCGGCTTTGATGGAATCCATTCAAGAAATCGGTCAGCAAGAACCCATCGACGTGCTGGAAGTAGATGGAGAATACTATGGTTTTTCCGGCTGTCATCGATTTGAAGCTTGTCAGCGCTTAGGTCAAGAAACAATTTCTTGCCGGATTCGCCGCGCACCGCGCTCTGTTCTGAGAATGCATTTAGCTTGAGTATTCAAAAACAAGCTTTCCAGCTCAAAATTCAGCCTGTACTGCGAATTAGTATCCTCGATCGCAGTTTATCTTGTCCTAAGCGTGCAAAGATAATCTACAAAAGTCTGTGCTTTTCTATACACTTCCATCTAAAAGGATCAAGGCATATGAGTAGTATCAATCATCATCAACGTCTCTACCCGACTAGCATTGACATCGCCGCAGAAACTCGCTCTAAGGTAATCGAGCTTCTGAACCAAACCGTAGCAACCACCCTTGACCTAAAAACTCAGGTAAAGCAGGCGCACTGGAATGTTAAAGGGATGGACTTCTACCAGTTACACCAACTTTTTGATGAGGTTGCTACTGAGTTGGAAGAATTCACCGATCTGTTTGCCGAAAGAGTCACCGCTCTAGGAGGGATGGCGATGGGAACGGCTCGGATGGCGGTAGCTGCCTCTATTTTGCCAGAGTATCCGATCGATATCATCGACGGCAAAGACCACATTATCGCTTTGGCGGAACGCTTTGCACCTTATGCCAAGTCGCTGCGCCAAAATATTGATGCTTCAGCCGATTTAGGCGATGCTGATACCGCAGACCTTTACACAGAAGTGTCTCGCGCGATCGATAAGCGGTTGTGGTTCTTAGAAGCGCATCTGCAAACTGGAACCCTAACCTCTGTTGGCACAAGACAAGCAGTTGCCAGTAAACATTAATTACTGACAGTAGGGGCGCACAGCGAGTTGTGTGCCCCTAGGAGCTTTCAATAATTAAAACGCACCTGCGGGGTGAACTGAAAAAGCAAACGTGGTAAACGAACCAGATTCTGTACAGCAATTTGCCCGCCAGTTGCAGCAACTCATGCAACTGGCGGGGATTTCTAGTTATAAAGCTTTGAGTCGGCAAGCTGGAGTTTCGGAACGACAAGTCAAGCGACTGCGACTAGGACAAGTTTCGCAGATGCGAGTAGAAACCCTGATCAAGCTCTCCCAAGCGTTGAAAGTGTCAGTAAGCGAGTTACTGACCGCCTTTGGGGATAGGAAACCGCCAGCGCTGGGAGAGCAGATAAATCGGGAGCCTGAGTTGGCGTCTTTACAGCAAGAGTATCAGCGGCTGCGATCGCTCTTAGAACAGCAGCGAGAAACTTTAATGCAGGAATTCCAGATGTCGAGTCTGCAAGTTTTAGAATCTTTTTTGTTGTATTGGCCTACCGCAGCCGCCAGAGCTTTAGAGAATCCCCAGATGGAAGCGGTGAAATTGCTGCCATTAGTCCGACCTGTGCAACAGATGCTTTCTCAATGGGGAGTGGAAGCGATCTCATCTGTCGGTGCAGAACTCCCTTACGATCCGCAGTTCCATCAACTCATTAAAGGAACTGCTCAACCTGGAGAAATTGTGAAAGTCAGTAATCTCGGCTACCGCCAAGGAGAGAAACTGCTGCACCGCGTCAAAGTCAGTGCTATCTCCAAAGCTTGAGCCTACCCATCTGACTACGTTCAAACCCACGCAATATCAAGCGCTCGACTAATCTCCCCTTTGGCTGATGAATCCCCTGTATAGATTTGTTGCACTAGTAACAGTGATTATCGCTGGAGAACATAACAATTATGCGTCCTTTAAACATAGGTTTAACAGAAGAGCAGCGTCAAGGCGTGACGGATTTATTAAATAAAGATCTGTCGGATGCCTACCTGCTATTGATCAAAACCAAAAAGTACCACTGGGATGTAGTTGGTCCTCAGTTCCGTTCCCTGCACCAGCTATGGGAAGAACACTACACCGCGTTGACGGAAAGCATTGATGCGATCGCTGAGCGAGTTCGCGCCTTGGGTGGTTATCCCGTAGGAACTGCGGAAGGCTTCCTGAAGTACGCTTCTATTAAAGAAGATCCGGGTACTCTTCCCAACGCATTTCACATGGTAGAAAACCTCGTGTCAGATCACGAACTGGTTATCCGCAACCTGCGCGAACACATCGATCAGTGCGGTGATAACTTCCACGATCAAGGTACCGCTGATTTCCTCACCGGCTTGATGGAACAACATGAGCAAATGGCTTGGATGTTGCGTTCCTTCATCGAAGGTGAATCCATTCAGCCAGACGGCAGACTCTCAGCAGAAGGTTTGAAAGTTCCCGTCAACATGAAGTAATTCATTCGGCAAAGTAGACACTGAGGAGGTAGATTAAGTTCTACCTCCTCAAGTTTTTTTATGCAGCCAGAACTGAGTCCTACTGAAGCAATTAAATTAGCTAAACAAGTAGCTAATTTGCTACCATCACCACCACGAATTTATCAGAATCAAAATGGGTGTGTTCAAGAATGGCCTAATTCCCCTGGTTCGGAAAATATTTTAACTTTACAGTATGTAGGCGGTGTTTGCATTCCAACTGAGTGCTACCCTAAGATAACGCTGCTCACTATTACCTTTGAAGGCGAAGCTGCTAAACAACAAAACGATTCGGTCACTCTAGTTCAAAAATTAAAGAATAGAATCTTTTCCCAAAAAAGCAATTCCTCCGTTCACTTACCTGTGGGAGGGGAAAACATAATATTTGTTTGTAAGTGGGACAGCCCGTATAAAAGAGGGGAACTTAAACACAGTTGGTGGTTTCATGTTGCTACAGACCACCAAGTTAAGTTTATTCTTGAGTCAGGAGATAATTTAATTTCCTACGATGATGGGCCGCCGCGTTGCTGAAGTAAACAATAAAATTAGTAGGACTTTCGCAGCTAGTTGATGCTCATCAAGAAAGAAAAGCACAATCTATTATTGTGCTTTGCTAATAGCAATCCTATTTGAGTGATGAGATGCCAGCAATGTCAGATACCCTAATTCTCTCTCGAAGCCGGGGATCTTGCCTTTAGAAATCCTTTAGGACTGCTATAACACGAGCTTTCTTTCTTGCCTTGTTTAGCCTACACGCAGCAGTTACACCATTGCTGCTACTAAATATTCAAGTAATTGTTAAGTAGGAGAGAAAGGCTGTAACCAGCGGAGAATTTCTCTTTTCAACAAATTCAGCTCTTTGTATAAAATTTCTTGCTTCACCCATTGACCAACAGCATCAAACGGTGTGAAGTCCTTTCCCGCTTGCCAATTGACATCTTGACCAAGCGGTGTAATATGACTTCCTGGTAACATTTGCATTGCTACCATCCCCGAAAATCGCTTTTGCAAAACCTCAGTTAAGCCAGTTGATTGGTCAAGCGTATCGTTAGAAAATTTAATCAGTAAATTTCGCGGAATACTGTATTTATCAGCGATCAACTTGTTAGTTTCTACCGGCGAAGGTGTAAACTCGACATTAAAAGCTGGGCTGAAATTAAACTGCTGCACAAATGGGATGGCTTCGCTGGCGGTGTAGTTATTAAAGGAAATCAGGATATTACCCGCACGTTCCACTGAAAAAAGACTACCAATGAGTAAATGCAGTTTGCAACCCATGCTGTGCCCAAGTCCGTAGA
The DNA here is from genome assembly GCF_039962015.1 of Trichocoleus sp. AS-A1. NCBI lineage: Bacteria > Bacillati > Cyanobacteriota > Cyanophyceae > Leptolyngbyales > Trichocoleusaceae > Trichocoleus > Trichocoleus sp. AS-A1. The sequence goes on from NZ_JAMPKG010000039.1 coordinate 37,739, forward strand.
TTGGGAGATATCGCCGCCGCAATAACGCTTTTGCCCGTAATTGTTCGATGGCGCTATCGAAGCTCAGGAGGACGTTGCCTGCGATCGCGCTATGATCCAGCGTATTCACAAACGGCGTCGCAATCACCGCATACCCTTGATTCCCCAGTTGTTCTAATAACCAGCGATAAGTGACGTGGGGTGCAGCCGCCACAAATGCGCCCCCAAGAAAATGCACAATTCCTACAGGATGTTGGGGAATTAACACCCAATTACCGGATATTTCTTTCCAGTCCATGAAGCGATATTCGCGTTGTTAATACTTCTTCATCTTAAAGCTTGCTTGCCGGAGGTGGGGAGCGATAAGCCTAACGGCTTTACTTCGCTAACGCGCTGACAAAAAGAGAATGCGATCGCCTTTGCTTACCCAGCGCTTTTTGCGAAGGCTCAAAGTATATTCGTTCTCTTCCTTACCGCTCTACTAACCGCGACTACCCTGAGTGCGGCGGAAATCCCACGGCATCATCGGTTGAGCTTGATTCCAAAAACCCAGACGTTGCTTTTTAGCTGCTGCCTGTGCTTGCAGATATTGGTTTTTGGTAGCAGGGCAATTGTTTAAATGTTGCGGGTAGACAACGGCTTGACCTTCTTTCACCATTTGAAGGTTTACCGACTGATTGCCTCGGTAAACTTCCGCCACAGTTCGCCCCGACTTGTCTGTATTCACCACCCTTAGCCGCACGCTCTGACCAGGGACTAGAAGCTGCTTGAGGCGATTAGCCGATCGATCGCCCCACGGTTTCTGCTCTCTTTCAGGCGCATCAATACAAGCTAGCCGAATTCTGAACTGTTTGCTGCCTTGGCTTACCGTTACATCATCTCCATCTCTAGCACTTACTACTTGAAATGAGGCGTTTTGGGCTAAGCTATTGCCGCTCAAAGAGGCAAAGACAATCGTTAACACAGCAGCAGGCAGGATTTTTGCAAACATTGATAGATTCATGGCAGTTGTTGTGAACGCCTTGTAAAAGACGTAATTTCTAAGTTTCCGATATGCGATCCGAAGGCTGCGCGGTAGCGCAATCGCTCTTTTGTCTACGGCTGACACAATCGTGCGATCAGCCTAACGGCTTCGCTTCGCTAAGGCGCTCAACCAGAGGAAATGCGTGAAACGTTCGCGTAGCGTTCTCGTTCCTCGAAGGGGTTCCCGAAGGGTAGAGTAGCTATCCCGTAGGGAGTCGCGCTTTACTTCTATAAAGCATCACTCGTCAATCGTTGGAGGCTCGCGCTTTAATAAATCAGAGGGAGGGCGATCGTTACTCCATGCCCACCAGACACTACCGCACTGGCACTGATAAAACTCCTGCCATTTTCGGCGATAATCTTCTGTCATTACGGGCGATCGCCGGTTGAGCCAAACCTGTTGCGCTTCCCTGGAGGAAGCCCGACAGTTAGGACAGCAAAACTCGCGGGCGTGAGTAGCAGATTCGATCCATTTGGGAGGAACTGAGTCAAAAGCTTCCATGTATTGAATTTGCGGGTAGTTAACTGCCCAAGAGCAGCATTCTTCAAGCTGGGACTGCTCTAGCTAAGTTGTTTCCTTGTGTTTAGGAATTCTTAAGTTTGAATAAGATACAGGCTTCTGTGCTTATTTTAAAGCTGTAGTAGTACTGAAGCGCCTCATTTTCAGGTATTGTCTTGGGTGTCCCGTGTCATCCTTCTCCAGGCGGGGATAAAGCCGAAAAACGCGCTCATTTGCAGGGGACGGCAAACTGGGAAGCACTCTCTCAAGAAATAAGGATTCAGCCCATGTCTCATCCTTTTTATCTCAACCTTATCTCCTTTTTCGGCCTTTTTGGTTTATGCGCGATCGCGTGGCTCTTTTCCGAACACAAGCGAATTATCCCTTGGCGCGTCATTATCTGGGGCATCGGGTTGCAATTAGTCTTGGCTTTTTTGGTGTTCAAGTTTCCCCCCACGCGAATCGCACTGGAGCGGTTTACGACCTTACTAGACGCGGTGTTTGTCGCTGCTGACACTGGGGCGCGGTTTGTCTTTGGGAGAAATATTGTCCCCATCCCCGGTCAAGATCCACCAATCAATCTTGGCTATATTTTTGCTTTTCGCGCCTTACCAACAGTAATCTTTTTCTCCGGACTGATGGCGCTCCTCTACAACATCGGCGTCATTCAAGTCATCACCGAGCTATTTGCCAAATTATTTTATTGGACGATGCGCCTGAGCGGAGCGGAAGCGCTCAGCGGTGCCGCGAATATTTTTGTGGGCATTGAGGCGGCGATTGTCGTTAAGCCTTATCTGCCAAAAATGACCCGTTCGGAACTGTGCGCGATTCTAGCGTGTTGTTTTGGTACGGCTGCCTCTTCAACCCTAGCAATTTACGTCAGTTTCCTCAGACCTGTCTTTCCGAACATTCTGGGACACTTAGTATCGGCGTCGATTATGGCTATCCCCGCCTGTTTTGTGATCTCAAAAATTTTAGTGCCAGAAACCGGAACACCGCTGACGCTGGGCGGCATTCCTAGCGAGAAAACAGCCAAGGAATATGAGCAAAATGAGTTTGAGGAAGTCGAGAAGGAAGGGACGTACAAACAGGAAACAGTCGCTGGAGAACCCATTGAGCGAGTTAGCCCCTTAGATGCGGCGATTGTCGGCTCTTTAGATGGGGTGAAGATGGCAGTAGCGATCGCTGCCGTGCTGATCTTAATCTTGGGTTTAGTTTCTTTAGTGAATCAATTTTTTGGTTGGTTGGGCGGTTTACCCGGAGCAGTCGGTGACTTATTCAAAGTTGTCACTTTAGCAAATATTCAAGGAGTCTTGTTTTATCCCCTAACAATCTTAACCGGCGTCCCTTTTAGCGAATCTTGGACGGCTTCTGTGATTATTGGGCGACGACTCCTCGAAACTGCAATTCCTCCCTATCAAGCGTTAGCAGAAGCCGCCCAAGCCGGAACTGTAAGCGATCGCACGGTGTTAATTGTCAGTTATGCCCTCTCCGGATTTGCCCATCTAGCTTCGGTCGGAATTTTTGTGGGTGGCACCATTGCCCTCATTCCCTCGCGGCGCAAAGATATCTCCGAACTCGGTTGGAAAGCGCTATTTGCTGGCACGCTGGCGACAATGATGATTGCCTGTCTAGCTGGCATATTTGACACTGGAGATCCCAGTATTTTGGGTGTACAGGGCACTCCTGCTTCTATCACCGCTCCGGCTGCTAGCCCAACGGTGTCTCCTGCTCCCGGTACGACAGTTTCCCCTGTACCAACGTCAACACCCGTTAACCCAGCGATAACGCCTTTACCAGCTACGACGATTTCACCCGAACCAACGTCAACACCTGTCAGTCCAGCCCTAGCGCCCTCACCCGCAACTCGCCTGCAAGCGCCCGCCACAAAACCACCGGCGACACCCAGAGCGACAACAACACCCAAGGCGACGCCTAGAGCTACCACTCCGCCCACTCAGCAAGCTCCTAAACCCAAGCCTACGGCTTCAGCCGTTCCGTCTCCCTCCCCCTAAAACTGAGGATTGTGGATTTATTTCAACTTCCTGGGTAGGGGCATATCCCTACTTTTACCAGTTATTTCATCCACATTCCTTAGAATAGTTTTCAGTGAGTAGAGGGGAGCGATCGCGTCTTTACCATAGTTGCCCCAAGTCATCCAAGATGAATCCAGAGCCTGAAATTCGCCGCTTATTAGATGTCATGCCTGCATCTGGTCGAATGCTGACAAAAGTGGTTAGCAAACCGGAGCAACAGCAGGTGATTAATAGCCCATTTCCGCTGCCTTGGGCACAAGATCGACCGATTTATATCAATTTTGATTTATGGCGTCGCTTGTCTCAGCCGCAGCGAGATTTGCTGATTTTACGCACAGTTGCTTGGCTGACTGGGATCAAGTGGTTTAAACCCGACCTTTATCAAGGTGTGGTGGCGGCTGGAGCAATCGGAGCAATCGTGCAGCTTGTCCAAGGAGATGCTGTGGGTGTTGTCGTGGCTAGCGGATTGAGCGGACTGGCAGCGACTCAGATTTGGCGAAATACTCGCAGTTCTCAGTCTGAACTGGATGCGGATGAATCGGCAATTAAGGTAGCAATTCGGCGGGGCTACACGGAAGCTGAAGCTGCCCAGCAATTGTTATCCGCAATTGAAGCCGTCGGTAAAATCGAAGGTCGCTCTAGTTTAAATTTTACAGAGTTAATTCGCTCTCAAAATTTAAGAGCGATCGCGGGTTTGTCATCGCTGAGCGTTCCAGAAAGCGTCAAAAAAAGCAGTTAAGCTTTAGCGATCTCGACAGTAATAAAGCTTGGTTTCGTAGCCATCCACTGAAGGAAAATTGGCATTCGTAACACATTTATCTAACTCTATGGGTGCGTGGAAATTTACCAGCAAAACATCTAGAGGGCGCGGTAAAGTCGCCAAAGTTTTTTGCAGCGCCGCTGTTGAAGTTTGAGGATTTTGGTCTTGATGCGCTAGGAGAAATTGGATTTCCCTTGGCTGTACCGCTTGCTGTTTGAGTTCCCACGCGATTCCCATCATTTCCCCATTTTGTACATGGGTTTTGTGAGTTGTGGCAATTAGAATTGGCACTTGCACAGATGAAGATGGGGAATCTTGCAACTCTATAATCGGTGGCACTAAGAGATCGGGGCGATAGTATTTCTGATAACCCAAATTGCAGGCGACTGTTAGCCCGCTCAAAAGTCCCATGAGCCAAATGAGCGCCACAGCTTTTTGACCAGATATTTTAATAAAAGGGTTGATTTTACCTTTGGTTTTTGAGCCGGGATTGGTGCTGACTGGACTTGACTGTTTTAAAGCAGTTTCTTCAGCGTTCACAGCGTTCCAGCAGACGGCAAGACTGGCTCCTACGATAACAATTACAGCGGGAAAATAGACGAAGTTATACCTTGCCCCGCGAGTTAAATCAATTCCGAGGATGTAGGTAAAGACAAAAAATAGCGCGATCGCACTCCAAATAAAACCCTCAAAGAGTTGGGTTGTCAAATCCGCCTCTTGCCGCTGAAATTTCAAGCTTCGATAGAGGATGGGTAGCGCCCAAAGAAAGAAAACAATCATCACAGCCCCAGAAAGAATCACCACGACTAAATCGGGTGACTCTACCGGAAGTAGGACGATCATCGTAATCCAAGCCGCGATCGCTTGAAATATAGGGCTAAGCCAAGCAAAACCGACGCGATCGCCTTGAATCCATTCGGTTAGCTTGCCCCCATAACTGTTCTGCAAGAATACTGGCACCCACACTAATCCCCCCGCTAGTGTCCCAGCCGCAACTGCCAGCAATGGGATTGAGGACTTGATAGTGGGAAATTTAAAATTATTTTGAGTCCGTTTTTGTTGCCACAAAAGGACAATCAACGCCAGCGCTTGGGCACCCAAAGTTAAAACGAAAAAATAATGACTGGAAATTCCTAATGTATTAACCCCTACCCAGAGTAGTACCAGCCAAACGGGCAGCGGTGCCTGACGTTGCAGGTGTCGTGCGGCAACCACCAGACAGGAAAGGGAAGCGATCGCCCACAAAATTGCCAAAGTGTAATGACGGGCTTCCTGCGCTAGAAAGATGCCGTAGGGCGAAATCGCCATCATCGCCGCCGCCAGGTGCCCTACTAACCGAGAACGAAACGCAAACCAGCCGAATGCGTACATTGCAGGGATAGAAACAACACCGAAAAGGGCAGCAAGCGATCGCGCCCCCCACAGCGAAACCAATCCCCCATCCGGTGGAAATAGTTTCAACCATAGGTGAGTTAGCACAAAGTAGAGCGGGGGATGGTTACTTTCAGTGACTAAGTGATGAATGACATCGTTGATTCCTGCTGCTGGGTTTGGTTGCAGGGGTTGCAGGAGAGTATCGAGTGCGATCGCTCGATCTAGGGGAACGCCGCGAAAACTATTGCCCAGGCTGAAAACCAGCGTCGAAAATTCATCCGTCCAAGGCGACTTGCCAGCCAAATTCAGCAAGCGCAAGCCAGTCCCAACTCCTATCCACACTAAAAGCAGCAGCCAGTTATTAATCATTAGTCAATGGTGAATGATACTTAGTTAAGCGCAATCGCTAACTATCATCCCTAGCTTAAATGGCACTCGCGTTAAGCCGTGTAAGATCCCATTGAACAAACGTTGCTAATCTGTTGACGTAGTACACAATCAGGTTGCTGCATGAGCGGATAAACTCGATTGGCGACGCTTTCTCGCTCTCAGGGGACTGCGTCCCGGAGGCTCTGCTCGCAGTCTGAATGCACGACAGCTTAGTAATCTGAAGAGACACTCGAAAAGGACATCCTCTCCTATCCGCTTGGCAAATCATTGCCGTAGTAAAACATTACTCAAACATAGCACCGGCTATCAGTTGCACAGGAGCCGTAAAAACGTAGTAGATGATACCTGTCCCCAAGAGTAAGACAGCCAAACTGAAGAGCATTACCCAGCGATCGGACGGTTCATAGGTATCTTCGTCAATATCACGAGCCTTTGATGCGTGAACTACCCACCACCAACCGCAAGCGGTATGGTGGCGCTTCCAACTTCGTGGGGGATTTACGGCGAATAAGTTAATTTCACTTTATGAGGATTGCCTCATAAAAACAAATAAACTTTCTTGTCAGATGAATAATTAGAAGTGATTGAATGCTGCCTTCAGCTATTAAAGCTTGATATCAGAGAATTCCAATCGAGGTTTTTCACCAGTTGGATCGCATCTTGGGGCAAATTCCCGATCTCACCCCACAACTGTCCGGGGGTAATGCCAAAAACGTACTGCAATCCCGCCACCAGCACCAAAATCGTCAAAATCAACCCGAAACCAGCTTTTAAGATTCTAATCAGCAGCGTAACCAGCAAGAGGGACACGGCGATCGCTGCAACTACTAATACAATCTGCGAATCTACTGACCCAATTAAAGAATCCATAATCCAAAATGCTAATGAGTGAGTAACAATAACTTTCCATTCTTTTGTACGGTGAGTTGACTCAATGAGCTTGCAAGCCAATTTGTTAAATCATTGCGTCAACCCACTTGTACGCATCCCATTAATCGTCAATTTCTACGGCTGTGAACGTACTAGGAATGCGAGATTCAATAAATTCCTGCGATACGTTAGGAACTGCCAGCTTATTCTCTTGGGAAGACTTGAGTGGTGGAACGTTAAACTCAAGCGCAGAGGTATCAGGATTTCGGCGGGCGATTAAACGGGTACCATCCAGAATTGTATAAGTGGCAGGTGTTGACTCAATGCCTGCAACGTTAATACCACTCGGTAAATAAATTCCCTGGCAATCCCAGCCTTCAGGAGTTGTCTCACCGTCTGCTAGAAAGTAGAGATTGTTATCGCCAGTCTTCGATTCCTCAGAGGCGGGACCAAAGATGCCGATGGTGTTCCCGGTTTCGTTCCTGCATTGTCCCCAGGTGACACCCGACTCGATTGCGGCTTTTTGCAAGGTCAATTCGTCAATTCGCTGTTGCACTTCTGGAGGGATATCCTGGCTTTCCTGGAGTGCTGATAAACCGTTCAGCGTTTTTGTCACCTGAATATAGTCAGGATTTTTGGATACTTTGGGTCGATCTGCCAGAGAGGGTTGGGCGATCGCTAGGTTCACCACAAATATCACTAGGGCGAGCGCAATTTTGAAAAGATTCTTCATGTTTTTCTCTTGTGACAACCAGAAAGGCTTTCTCAATGTTCTTGTGTCTTTTGTCCAGACTGGCTATCCAGACTGGCGATCCAGTTTGGCAAGAATCTATTGCAGAAGCATAAATTCATCCTACGTAATCACAATTTATAAAAGCAAACACTCTTTTTTGTTGAATCGATAAACTCAATTGATTGAGGAACTGGCATTACTGAAATTACCAGCAATTTGCACCAACGCTGTTCTGGGTAACAACCAGGGTTGGAAAAGTCGAATTCATAACGCTTAGCCTAGGTCAATCACTTCAATTTATTAATTCAACAAGAAAGAGTATTTGCTCTTATACTTTAAGCGCCATACAGTGAAACTATAGCAAGTGCAGCACAAATACAAAAAACCCCTAAGCGCACTCATCAAAGCATTAAACGAATTTGAAGTTGCAAGAGGTAACAGCATGAACTCCACTCAATCCAGTCAACCCGGTATCAACGAATCGCAACAAGCCCCTGTCGTTCTGAAACAACCACAATTTTCAAAGATTCAACCACCTATGAAGAAGCCCTTAACGTTTGGGCAAAAGGTGGCAGACAAAATGGCAACTAAAGTAGGTTCTTGGGCGTTTCTGATTGGACAATCAACCGTTCTTGCTGGATGGGTAGGTTGCAACCTGATACCGGGACTGCCTCACTGGGATGAGTCTCCCTTCATGATGTTGAACCTGGTGTTCTCCTTTGCCTCTGCTTATACCGCTCCGGTCGTTTTGATGAGCCAGAACCGCCAATCAGAAGAAGATCGGGAAAGTGCGAATCACAACTACCAGATCACGTTACAAGCCGCTCAAAACCTCGAACTGATCCACGAAAAGCTGGATGCTGACTATGCCAAGAAACTAGACGAGCTAACTGTATTAATCAAGCAACAACACCAAGCAGCGAGCGAAGTCAAGGTTGTGTTCGTACCGGCTCAAGACTTGAATGAGTTGGAGCATCACTCCAACAAGATTGCAACGGTGGCTGTTCTCAATAGCCACTCCAGAAAACAGGCTTCCTAAACATTTTCAATAATTTAGCTCAAACTAACGGTCAACGACTAGCTAGAAATGCTAAAAATGATGCCTTTACGATTCTCGTGGCTTATTTATTAATCCTTTCGTCATCCGTAGGTTTTGAGCTTCGTTGTGAGACGTATTCTCTTCAAAACATCTCTCACAATCCCAACAGGATTGCTACAGCGTCGCGCCAAAAGTTCGGATAGACACAACAGAATTTGGAGCATGAACTGAACATGAACGGACTTTTCGCGGCAATTTCAACCGGCTTTACCGCCTTCACAGCAACTAACCTGGATGACATTTTGATTCTGATGCTGTTCTTTTCCCAGGTTAATGCCCTCTTTCGCAAACGCCACATCATTGCCGGACAGTATCTTGGCTTTGCCGCCCTCGTTCTCGCCAGCCTTCCCAGTTTCTTTGGCAGTTTGTTGTTGCCGCGTCCCTGTATTGGAATGTTAGGATTGGTTCCGATTGCGATCGGCATCAGCCGCTTAGTGAATTCTAATACAGAAGATGATGCTGACTCAGACGAAACGCCAGCTCAACCAGCCTGGTTTAGCAGTTTCATCTCACCCCAGGCGTATAGCGTAGCAGCGGTAACTTTTGCGAATGGCGGCGATAACATTGGAATCTATATGCCGCTGTTTGCAAGCTGCACCTGGGAAAATCTAGTCATCATTCTAGGAGTATTTTTCTCGCTGGTGGGTGTGTGGTGTCTTGCCTCTTACAAATTAACCCAAATTCCTGCGATCGCAGATAATCTGACTCGTTACGGCAACCATCTAGTCCCTTTTGTTCTGATTAGCTTAGGGGTGTTAATTCTATTTGATAGCGGCACTTTAGAAAATCCAGGATTGGCAGTACTGACGCTCGTAATTAGTGGTCTTTACCTGTTAAAACTAGGAACCACAATTAATCAAACGCTACAAGCCCAAGCACCAGTTTTGAAAGTTCTGAAGTAGACAAACGGTGTGCGGTTTTAAACTGATATTTCTTTCTTGCACACCTGGCTTAAGATAGTTTTCAACTTTTGAATCACATTTTTAGTTGGAATGTTCAGTTATCTCAAAGTAAGGAGAATTCCATGAAATTTATCAAAATTGCTCTCGTCGCGCTCGTGCTTCTGGTCAACCTCATGATTGCTCCTCCCTCATGGGCAGGTAAAGACTTCACGAAAGGAACGGATTACGCGGAAGTAACGCAAGCCATCAATCAATTACTACAAGCCAAGGATAATCCAGATCAAGCGGGTTACACGCCCGAAACCTATCAGCAAACGCTCAGCCAGTTGCAACAGCAGAAGTACGTGATGGAAACGGCTCGAAAGCGGGCGCAGTGCCATAACGAAACCCCTGGCACAGTGGCTGTCTATGCCAACAAGCCGAAGAAGTCTCCGACACAACTCTATTACCTGGCTGCGGGTGAGGAAACGGATGATGATTGGGATTGCGATGGATATTATCTACCTGCGGGAACTCAAGTGGTTCTCGGCCCCAATGCTCAAGCACAAGCATTAACCGAACCCATTGGAGCCAAGTTTGTGGACGGAACTCAATCAATTGTGAGAACAAATCGTGCAACGGGTGCAATTGAATTGAATCTGGCTCCTGCTCATGTGTTCAAAGCAGGTGAGACAAATTGGACGATTCCTAACTTGTCTCAGGCCGATGTCAACGCCCAAACTCCCAGTCCACAAATTATTGATTAGTTCTCATTGGAGTTTGAGTATCATCCGAACAGGAAGTAACCCTGCAACTCTCGATTATGGCTGTACACGTTTGATTGGACGCTAGAGGCTTTTTCTATAGTCAGGGAAAGTTTAGTAAGCAAGGGATAAAAAAAAGGCGATCGCGTTAAGGGCGATCGCCTTTTGATTATCGGTTAAGAGTTATGGGTCAAGAGCCATAGATGGACTCAGGACGAATTACTCAGGACTAATAGACCTCTTACGAAATTAGGATGATGCAGCGAATTTCAACTCATAATTATAGAGACCAGCTATTAGGTTGACTCGTAAGCCAAACCGCTTTCTTCTGTCCCGGTACCGACTTGATAAAATTCGGAAAACCTTGAGATGCAGAATCACATTTTTCACTCGAACTCTTAGCCGATATTGTTCTTTATTTTGGTGCTTTTGTTGCTTCGTTAATTGACTATTTTTCGACTTTTTATGGGGAATATAGCTATTGGTATGGTAAAGCCCAATACCCTGATATCCCTTGTCGCCTAAAACCTGTATTCTTTCGATTACCGTGACTCTACTGTTATTAAATATTCTGAAATCATGCTGACTTCCTTTGGCAAACTTCGTACAAATCACGGATTTATTGGTTTGATTAATTATAAATTGCGTTTTCAATGTATGGCACTTTTGTTTCCCGCTATAGTAGCTTTTCTGGTTTTTTGGGGTTGTTCAACTTCTGTTTCCGTTACATCCACAATAATTACTTCAATTTCTGAAGATGATTGTTGCAACTGGCGAAGAGCCAGGTAAATGAAATTCTTCCGCTTTGCTCAAAATATCTTCAATTCGCTTCACTGTCCGATAGGCTGTCGCTTCATGAATTATCCCATCAATAGCTATGTAAAAATACGTTCTGTACTCTCGCCAATCCTGTAAAGTCACCAGAATTTTGTCGGGTATTGATAACGTAGCACGGCTTCCACGGCTTCCATCCTTAGCGTTTCGCACCACTTCTACGATTTTCCAGAATGTATCGGGTTTGATACCTGTATAGCCGTTTGGAGTGAGAGCGAGAAAGCTCTATTGCTTTTTTGTACAACATTTAAAATGTTCATAATATTAGCTTCTCCTGCTTGATTTAAAACACTTTCCTTTTTTCCGCAAGAGCTCTATTGGTGAAATCAAGTCAAGCACATCTACTTCTCTCTTGTCTCTCCCTCTTTTTTCTATGCCTTTTCCTAAACGGCACTACCCCCTATTTTCATCCCCGATCGCTTTCAACCAAACTGAGATTGCTACACTATTAAACCAGTTTACTGAAATGGGCGCTCGCGCTATGCAAATGAACGAAGTTGATAAGCAACATTTTCTATAATTGCGGCTCTAAAATTACTATCGTCAGATTTTCCATATAACTGATCTAGCCTTAACTGAAAGTCGATTCGTGCCGAGTTAAACGCTTCTGGATTGTTTGCACTACTTGTCGCATTTTCAGCCGCAGATTTCATTGCGTTATTGAACGCTAGTAATTCTGGATTTTTAGCCATATTTTTGGATGTTAGTGGATTAAGTTTCTCATACCATCCAGATAATCGCCCAACCACTCCGCTGCCTCTCCAATCCATTGCAATCAAAACATCGAGAGCCCAGGCTTTTCCAGCTAACCCCTGCAAGAGTAACCGGCGTGCATTGAAAGTTCGGTTTTGTCCCTTTGTGCCTTTTAGCTTCTTATATATCGCCTTGCCTCCTCTGTATAAGTATTTCCCAATTTGCATGATGGCATCGCCAATATCTGCTGCGGCAATAAATCCACCTGCAAGCGGGCCAGTAAACAATGCTGCTATTTTGAGCGCACCCTTAGTAATCTTTTGAATACCAGCTACCAGAGTATCCCACCAACGTCGATTTACCTTTTGATCTACCTTTCCTGCTAATTCTTGCGCGCCTGCAACCTTTAATGCGTTATAAAGCCTTCCAATTTTCTTTAAGTCAAATAACTTCTTTAGTCCTGCAAGGATGCTGTACACTCCTGGAGCAAGACCCAGAGCAATTTCTGATAGGTTCTCCCCTATTCCACTCAAGGTATTCCATGCAGACGTTAGGAAACCACCTTCCATAGCTGCAAATGCTGAATTAAAACCGTTCTCTACAATATCCTTTATTCTTTCTAAAACATTCTTCAAAGTATTTCCAAAATGGAATGTATGCTCACGCACTTCGCTGCCTTCTGCGTTCTTATCTCCTTTCCATTGTTTGTCTTCTATGGCATCGAGCCATGTGTCGTACTGATATACTTTTTGTGTGTTTCCATTTTCCGACTTTAATGCGGATGCTACTTTCTTTGTTTCTTCCTTGCTCCAACCATATGTTTGACCGCGCTGTTGAACCTCGGCATTTATATCCTGATCGCGAACTGACTTTGCCCTACTCCCAATATAAACAGTTCGGTTTATCTGGTAACAGCCATCTTGACTATCATTCTGCTGAACAACGTGAGTAAGTTCATGGGCGATCAACTCTTGCCCACCCCGGCTTCCCGGTTCGTACGCTCCCTCCCGGAAGAAAATATCTTGCCCAGTCGTAAATGCCTTTGCCTGGATTGAGCGATTCATCTGGTTAGATTGAGCATCCGTATGAATCTTCACCCCACTGAAGTCAGCCCCAAACGCCTGCTCCATCGGTTCGCGAATACTCTGCGCCAGTGGCTGTCCGCTTCCTCGTGCCTGTTGGATGGTTGCTTCGAGATCCGGTGAGGCAGACAT
>NZ_JAMPKG010000040.1:0-50329 GCF_039962015.1 Trichocoleus sp. AS-A1
TGTGCATTTAAGCGGATCATGTGGGCGCGGTCGCGCGTCCGTTGCGGCACGGTTTGAGCAACTCGCAACTCGCTTAACATTGAGTCCTCTGCTTCGCTTAAGATAATCCGAATAGGAGCAGGCATAAATAATGGAAAACTTCGTTTAGGGGCTTTATGCCATCTTATATTTAATTAGTCCCAGCTACTTATAAAATAGGGTGGGCAATGCCCACCCCAAACTCTAATAGCTAAGCTCACGATAGCTTTTAACCATTAGCTAGTTCACAATGCACTAAATCCATTTAACCCTCCGCAGCCAAGGCCAAACGCCCGTCTGCCTTCTCAAGATGACACCTTCACTATGTTCTTTGACGACATCCTTCAATTCTTCAGTGGTCAAGGCGTAGCCTAATTCACGAGCAACTTTTACGAATTCCTCTGGACTAGCTACTTCTTGGAATTTTTCGCGTAAACCTGGATCGTAGGTAGCAGCTTCCAGAAATTGACAGGCACTTTCTTTAGACATTTTGACAATCCCCCTACTCTACTGTGTCTTTTTTAGTTCATGCACTATAGCCATTTTAATCGTGCGCTATACTGCTGAAATTCTTTTTTAATCCTATGTTACAGACAGCCGCATCTACCAACCTGAATATTCTTTTAGAAAACCTCCTTTTCCTAGTAATTGTTACGTCTTTTCTTATCTTTGCGGGTTGGCTTTGGAGACATTCACCTCCCTTCACGATTCCTCAACCACTTCCGCCTTGGTTTAGAGCGTGGTTATTTGTTGTACTGCTAGTGGGAGTGGCGCTTCCCCTAGTAGCAATGGTTCTGTGGGGCATATGGTGGAATCATCCCAGCGTATTTCAGATACTGGTGCCGTACTTTGTCATTTTGGGGTTACAAATTTTATCCGAAAGCGTGACAACGAGACGGTTTCAATCCTGTACGTTCGTGATGGTTCCTTGCTTATACCTTCCTTATCGCGTTTGGCAATTATATAGTGGATTGACGCTTCTGAATTGTGAGAGTGGGACAATCTGGATACAGAGATTATTAGTGCTGGAAATTGTCCTTTGGATTTTTAATTACGGCGTACACTTGTCGCAGATTCCCCGGCTTCTTAATTGGGAATTAAAACCTCAAAGTGATTAAAATTTAGCGGCAGTTCTTGAAAGGTAAAAGTCTGTGAGTAGATGAATTATGGCAGCGTATTCACATCTTAATCCCAGGAATTTATATTAATAATACTTAGTAATTATTTTGATTGGTAGATGAAAAGCACAAACTAGAGTACGATAACGGCTATAGCCGTCCTAAATAATTCGTGAATTATGAGACCTTAACTTCTTAGAGAAGCTGGGGATATGAATGGTAGCATCTCGCAAATCCAATAGGATTACTATGGATTTAATTAGCAGGAGATTTATAGGATAAATATCAAATTATTATTTTTATAGTATTTATTTTTAGGCTATAAAAAATTCTGGTAAAATTTAATGGCTACTCTAAATATTCAATGTTGTATATTTGTAGAATCAAAGCGCAGCAAAATACTAAAAAAATTAACAATAAAGTAATAGAAAATTTTAATCACCGGCACTATTTATATTAGGGCAGAAATTTCATCTACAACTTTCAGCCGGTTCTTGCGGACAGCGTAAAGTAGCCGATCAATTGCTCGTTTGTCTTCTTCGCTGATTGCATCTTGCAACAGTGCAGCCATCAGCCCATATCGGTCAGCGAGAGTAATGTTACCAGAGTAGGTAGCTTGAGCAAATAGTTCAGCGATCGCAGAGTCGAGAGGGCAGATTTGAACAGGCATCTTACGGACATTAACTCGATACTTCTAATATCACGCTTTTGCCCGGTTTACTAAGTGATTAACCACTGTAAAAAATGTGACGATACCCTAGATAATCGTGCGATCGCGGGTTTAAGTAAAGGTGATGAGCAGCTAATTGCTGAGTGATATAAATCACACAACTAGCCCTGCGGCTGAGACCGATCTGGGTGCGATTCTACCTTGGGCTGAACCACGACCGAAAGATACTCGCGGTAACGACAAATCTTGTCGCCACGAACATCGAAAGCGATCGCCCCTCGGTTTTGATAAAGCTTCCCCCGCAGATGCCCTTGAGAGCGAATCTCGAACACAACGGTCGTCTCGTTACTGGTGACGCCATCTAGCGTCACCACCAGCTCATTGTTGAAAGCTTCAGACGCGTACTCAAAGAAAGCAGCTGCCCGTGCTTTACCGACATTTTCCCCCTGATATTGCCCCACTGGAAACCAGAAGCTAAAGTCATCCGCAAGCATTTCCAAAAACGGTTCCCACTTGCCGGTTCCCATCCCCTGAATGAAGTGCCCAAATGCACGCTGGGCAGTTTCCATCGTGCTTTGTTGTGTTTGTGCCATGTTTGTAAGCTGCTGCAACTAAATCAATTGTGGCAAAAACAAGCGGAGAGAAGCCGTAGAAATCTCATCGGAACCGCAGGATGCCTGCTTGCACGCTTCGGATGCCGCTACCAGCTACTAGCACCCTCGATATATTGTCCCACCGATATATTAGTGCAGAGGAACTTTCAAAAATGCGGCAAAATTGAGATGCGAATCTTCGGAGACAAGCAGGGATGAATAGCAACCAAAATGAGGGGCAGGCTTCGATTCTGCCCTTACCTGAAGATAGTGACACAATGCGGATACGACCTTGGGGCACAGTCACTGTTTTAGAAGAAGGGCAACGCTACCGGATTAATCGCATTGAACTCAACCCAGGTCATCACATTAGTACCCAAATGCACTATCACCGCAGCGAACACTGGATCGTTGTATCTGGCACCGCCAAAGTGATTTGTGATGGTAAAGAGACAACCTTAATTCAAAAACAGTCAACCTACGTGCCGATGTCTACACCTCACCGGGTTGAAAATCCAGGGTGTATTCCTCTCGTGATGATTGAAGTCCAAAATGGGGAATACCTTGGAGAGGATGACATCATCCGTTTTGACGACGCGGAAACCTAACATCTCATAATCAAAGGATATCGTGGTTCTCACTTGAATCAAATACAAGATCGAACCCTCTAGCTTCTTCCCTTGTAGGGAATGGGCTAGGGGGTTAGTTTTTTGGCGATAGGCGGAGGATGCGATCGCATTTGTTGAGTTTCAAAAGGGTATCGCTATGAGGCTGATATTTTTTAATGTCTTACTCGTGAGTTATGCCATCTGGCATAATTGCCCCTGTTAGAATAGTGGCTTTCAAATCAGCTCCGCTCAGATTAGCCCCTTTCAGGTCTGTACCACTCAGATCAGCACCACTCAGATTTGCATTTTCTAAAGCTGCGTCATTCAGAATAGCACCCTTCAGATTAGCCCCCTTTAGGTTCGTACCACTTAGCTTGGCACCATGTAGATTAGCACTGCTCAGATTGACATAACTCAAGTCGGAAGCGCTCAGGTTTGTATAACTGAGATGGGCTTTTTCCATATTTGCGCCTATCAAAATTGCTTCACTCAAGTTTGCACCATTGAGTTTTGCATTACCTAAATCAACTCCATCACTCAAATCAGCGCCACTCAGATCAGCTTCAACCAAACTAACATCCTTCAAATTAGCACCTTTAAGATTAGCCCCCTTGAGATTAGCAACGCTTAAGTTGGCAGCACCTACAAAACCACTGAGTTTAGCACGACGCAGGTTAGCGCCGCTTAGATTTGCATAAGCTAAGTCAGCGCCACTCAGGTTGGCTTCAAACAGGCTGGCATTGCTTAGGTCAGCACCAGTTAGATTGGAACTACTCAAATTAGCGCGGCTAAGGTCAGCACCACTTAGGTTGGAAAGACTTAGCTCGTTAGAACTCAGGTCAGCATGGTTAAAATTAACTTTACTAAAATTGGCACGACTCATGTCAGCAAAACCTGTGGAAGCCTCTTTGAGGTTAGCTCCCTTCACGTTCGCCCCACTAAGGTCACACCAGAGACAGGAGTTATTCCCCAATAGTTTATTGACATCTTTGATATTTTCAGCAAAAGCTGGTTCTGTAATGCAGATCATAAAAATGCCTATCACCAGTATTACGATAGCCAAAATCCTAAATCTCATCCCTTTTTTACCTCTATCCGTGTTCAAATGAGTTGACAAGTGATATAAGAGCCAAATCATGCTTGAACTTAGTGTTCCCACTGGTATACAGAAATATTGAGCAGGCGGGAAACTTATCTACCACCAAGCTAAACGATTAGGAGTTTTCAGCCCATAAATAACCCCTCTGCAATGGCAGAGGGGGGCTGTTACAGGTTATGCTTATCTAACTGTGGACTAGCGCAACGCGCCAGAGGGAATACCCAAAATATCCTCAATTTTGGGCATATCTTCCAAGGAAATTACGCGACCTTCATCCTCAAAATTAGCGATTTGGTCGAAGTTGAGATAGCGATACAAATCACCCTCAAAAGGATGAATCTTCTTCGCCACAATGTCCATGTATTCTTGCACTGTGGGAATGCGACCTAACATCGCACAAACCGCTGCTAATTCAGCAGAACCAAGATAAACTCGCGCATCTTTGCCCATGCGATTATTGAAGTTGCGAGTGGAAGTTGAAAATACGGTTGTACCGTCATCCACACGCGCCTGATTTCCCATGCAGAGACTACATCCCGGCATTTCTGTACGCGCACCTGCGGCATCAAATACGCTATAAACACCTTCTTCCTTGAGTTGGTGTTCATCCATTCGGGTTGGGGGACAAATCCAGAGGCGAGTTTTAACTCCTGCTTCGCCTTCCAACACTTTCGCAGTGGCGCGATAATGACCAATATTCGTCATACAAGAACCGACGAATACTTCTTGTACGGGGTCATTCTGAACCTCGGACAGCAACTTAACATTATCTGGGTCATTGGGTGCGGCGACGATTGGTTCCTTGATTTCGTTCAAGTCAATCTCGATAATTTCCGCATATTCTGCATCTGAATCGGCTTCCATTAATACGGGATTTGCCAACCATTCTTCCATTTTTGCAACGCGGCGCATGATGGTACGGGCATCTTGATAACCCCGCGCTACCATATTTTTCATCAGCGCTACGTTGGAACGCAGATATTCAGAAACTGTCTCGATACTTAACTTAATTGTGCAGCCTGCACAAGAACGTTCAGCACTCGCATCGGTAAGTTCAAAAGCTTGCTCAACTTTTAAATTTGGCAAGCCTTCAATTTCCATGATTCGCCCGGAGAAGATGTTTTTCTTGTTCTGCTTCTCTGCTGTTAGCAAACCTTTTTGAATTGCCACGTAGGGAATCGCGTTCACGATATCCCGCAGCGTCACACCGGGTTGCAACTCGCCTTTGAACCGCACTAAGACGGATTCTGGCATATCTAAAGGCATCACGCCCAAAGCAGCTGCAAAAGCAACTAAGCCGGAACCGGCGGGGAAGGAAATTCCCAAGGGGAAACGGGTGTGGGAGTCGCCGCCCGTTCCTACGGTATCGGGTAGCAGCATCCGATTCAGCCAAGAATGGATAATGCCATCGCCCGGTCGTAAGGCCACGCCGCTACGAGAAGCAAAGAAATCGGGCAGTTCGTGATGGGTTTTGATGTCAACGGGCTTCGGATAAGCGGCGGTGTGGCAGAAACTCTGCATCACCAAATCTGCGCTGAAACCGAGACAGGCGAGTTCTTTCAACTCGTCGCGGGTCATGGGTCCTGTTGTATCCTGAGAACCAACCGTTGTCATCAGCGGTTCGCAGGAAGTGCCGGGACGCACACCATTGAGTCCGCAGGCTTTCCCGACCATTTTCTGCGCTAGAGTAAATCCCTTGCCGGTATCGATGGGAGGGCGAGGGCGGATAAAGATTGGACTGGGTTCTACTAATCCGAGGGCAATTCTGGTTTTATCGGTGAGGGTACGCCCAATCAGGAGGGGAATACGTCCGCCTGCGCGTACTTCGTCAGTGATGGTGTCGGGTTTGAGGCTGAAGGTGGAAATAACTTCTCCAGCTTCGTTGGTAATTTCACCTTTGTAAGGATAAATGGTGATTACCATGCCGGTTTCCATCTGGGTGACATCACACTGGATGGGTAATGCACCTGCATCTTCGGCGGTGTTGAAGAAAATTGGCGCGATCGCACTCCCTAATACATATCCCCCAGCCCGTTTATTGGGTACGAAGGGTATATCGTGCCCGATGTGCCACAAAACGGAGTTAATCGCAGATTTGCGGGAAGAACCCGTTCCTACCACATCCCCGACATACGCCACGGGATGCCCTTTTTTCTTCAACTCGACAATCGTTTCCAAACTTCCCGGTTGCCGAGATTCCAGCATTGCCAAGGCGTGCAAGGGAATATCCGGGCGGGTTGTGGCATGGGTTGCGGGAGATAAATCGTCGGTGTTCGTCTCTCCGGGCACCTTAAACACGGTGACGGTAATCGCTTCTGGCAAGGTGGGGCGACTTGTAAACCACTCCGCCGCCGCCCAAGCGTCAATGACTTGCTTGGCATAGGAATTCGTCTCGGACAATTCCAAGACATCGTGGAAGGCATCATACACCAGCATGATTTTGCTTAAAGCTGTTGCGGCGGCTGATGCCAATTCATCGTCAGATTTGAGTAAATCTATCAACGATTGCACGTTGTAGCCACCTACCATTGTTCCCAGCAGTTCTACTGCATAGATGGGGGTAACTAAAGGGCTAATGGTTTCACCTTTGGCGACAGCGGTGAGAAAGCCAGCTTTCACGTAAGCAGCCGGATCGACGCCTGGAGGAATGCGATCGCGCAGCAATTCCAACAACGTCTCTTCTTCACCCGTGGGAGGATTTTTCAGCAATTCGCACAATTGAGAAGTCTGTTGGGCATCCAACGGCAGTGGTGGAATTCCGAGTGCCGCCCTCTCAGCGACGTGTTGACGATAAGATTCAAGCATTTTCAAGTCTCCTAGTCTCAGCAAAATTTGGGGGCGGTAGCGCTTTTAGCGCATCGCTTTTGTGTTTTCAATCGTGAGGATGCGATTCACACGCTTTTTGCCCTCGATCGTTAGAAGTCAACACAAGGCAGAGCGCTACTGCTTAAGTCGCAGATTACCTTTATTAATTATTGTGAAAAAATGGAATAAAATTTGTAGGATTCGCTGCAACGACCCTTACCAGTAACGGTTTATTTGCCAGAATCCATTCCCATAAAAAAAAGGGCGATCGCTCTCTATCGCCCACGTAGCTTTATAAACCAGGAATCCGTCGTCTTCAGCTTTGAAGATTTCGTGCTTAGATAAAATTTTACACCTAAAGGGGGAGGAGTGCGCTCCTTCACTCTTTACGGTTGAGTCAGCAGTAATTGCTGACTCAACCGCAAGCACCGCCAGATATTTCGGAAACTCCTAGAGGCACAACGTCAGTTGCTTCGACTCTGCTTCTAGAAGACGAATTAGATTTTCATCACCTTTGGCTTTAGCAACCTGTATCCGATGTTCCAGGCTGCGGTGGATATTCGCTAAGTGACTTTTAGCCGCGTTATCCAACACTTTTCGACGAGTTGTATCGGTTGGCAATTTCCGATCGCCTAGAGGTGCGATCCCTTCGCATGAGATTTGCCTCTCTAGAGCATCCCTAGTCGTGCCGGTTTTGCCGATGAAGTAGGGGACTCCCCGATAGTTCAAGTTAACAATCGCATCGGGAACTGCAATATGTCTGGGATATGCAACGTTGTAAGTCTGTCCCCGATACTTCCCCACAATCTCGCTTTCGGTTACTTCCAGCGTGGGTGAAGTTTTTTCGTAGCTGACGCCGCGATAAGAGAGTTTCATAAGTTTCGCCTCCGATTGAGTTTCCTGAGTATTTGTGACTAAGCAAGGCACGCTGCTTCGCGATCGCGCTCTACTTTTATTCCCCAGAGCCACTGACGGCTATGAATACTCAGTCAGTGGTGAACTAGCTAATTTATTTCTGTATCTATTTTTACATTTTCCCCTTTAAAGTGTCAATTTTTAAGAGATTTTAAGAAAATCTTTTCAGCGATCGCCAGGAAGTCGTCCAACTTACTTTCCCAGCGGCTGAGGTTAACTGCTTTACCTGATTCAGTGGCTAGGAGAAGCGATAAGCCGCTGTACAAATCGGGAAACAATCAATGGTTAATCAACGACACTAAAAATATTCGATAATCTTCTATCGGAAGTATTAAACCTCATCTACCTCCTAGGAAGGATAAAGAAGCCTGTTTTAGTGGTACTAAGAAAAATCATGAAACTCAAAAGCTTTTCCGCGTTACAGATTGTAATCAAAAGAACTGCCTTTCTAATCATTGCGGCTTTCGTGCTGGTTGTGGTTTTTGTGAATCGGGCGAATGCCAACGGGGCGGAGTTCCTGGTAAGTAACGGCAATAATTTTGATGTCAATGAAGTTCAATTTAAGCGAGTTGAATATGTCGGACAATGTCCGGGAACTGTAATAAATCCGGGCACTAGAAAAGCTCAGTTTGTTTCCAAATCAACTCCACCCGCACCGAAAAGGAAAGTGACAATCCGAAACGTGACTCAGGGCATGAAGAGTAATCCTTATCCCTACACGAGCAGAGGTTACAGTGAAGGGCAATATTCTCAAGGCGTTGATTTGAGTTTGGGAAATAGCCATCAAACTCGTACTTTTGCAGTTTTAGAAGGCGAAAATAAGTTTGAGTATGAAATTAAAGAAGGAGAAAGAATAATTGAACAAGGCACTTTTACAGCGGAAGTTTCTGTAAAAGATGTTGGAGTTTTTCCCCGCGATACCATTTGTGAGGAAAAATTAGAATGTCGGGACGATGGAGACTGTTACGACAGAAACGGCAAGAAGAGAGGAAGTCGTCAAAGATGCTATACAACGAATACCTGCCATTGTCCTGACTGATGAGACTTATGCAGCTGGCAAGTCACGCAGGAAATAGAAGCGATCGCCTCGCCACTGGTAGATTGACGTTTCAACTCAATCCGTGATGAAAATAGGTATGCAGTTCGATAGATACACATTTGCCAGCACATGCAACAGCTGTCTCTCCCTTTGAATCTACCTGGTATTGAGCCAGACAAGGTTGTTTGGTTTAAGGAAATCTTGCGATCGCTCGGCGTCAGCCGTTGCCCAGCTTGGCCCGATCAATTTGGCAAATCTCTTCATAAATGGTTCACTCAACGAGGAGTTTCTCCCATCAGAACCTTGAGCTTGTTCTCTGGTGGTGGTGGCCTAGATATTGCCTTTCATGACGCCGGGTTTGATATTGTTGAGATGGTTGAGCTTGAAGCCAAATATGTACAGACATTAGAAAAGAACTCGAGGTCAGGGAAATGGCTAGAAAATTCCAAACCAATTTGCACTGATATTAAAGAATTTATTCCTAGCCCCAATCTAAAAGTAGATTTCATCATCGGCGGACCACCGTGTCAAACCTTCTCAGCAGCAGGTCGTCGAGCATCTGGCGTCGCCGGAACGAGCGATTCTCGCGGCACTCTTTTTCAAGAATATGTCCGTTTATTAAAGATGCTTCAGCCAAAAGGATTCCTGTATGAAAACGTCTATGGAATCACTGGAGCGCAAAAAGGAGAAGCTTGGAAAGAAATCCAAAATGCTTTTAAGGAAGCAGGCTATATAATTCATTTTCGCGTTCTTGATGCAGCTGATTATGGTGTTCCGCAACATCGAGAGCGTTTGTTTATTGTTGGAATTCGTGAAGGTAATTATTTATTTCCCTATCCAACTCATGGCCCAGATTCTCCCAATCAAGAACCTTTCTACTCAGCAGGAGAGGCAGTTGAAGGCGCTAATAAAACGGATGTAGACTTAGGTATTGGAGGGCGATACGGACACCTTCTTACAAATATACCACCTGGTCTAAATTACAGCTTTTATACAGAGGAAATGGGGCATCCAAACCCAGTGTTTAGCTGGCGATCAAAGTTCTCAGATTTTCTCTATAAAGCTGATCCTCAGATGCCGGTACGGACTATTAAAGCGCAAGGAGGACAATACACTGGCCCCTTTAGCTGGAAAAACCGTAGATTCACACTTGAAGAGCTGAAGCGGCTACAAACGATTCCTGACGATTATGAAATTGTTGGTAATCGTCAAGTTTGTATTGAACAGATTGGAAATTCTGTCCCGCCACAGCTTGGACGGATTTTAGCTCTCAGTATCTTAGATCAAGTCATGGGTATTAATTTACCTTTTCCCATGCACTACTTACTCCAAACTAAACAACTGGGATTCAGACAGCGCAAGCGTCAGCTAACCGACATATACGCTCAAAAGGCTAAAGTGGCGCTCGCTAACTTACATATTGCTGGACAAATTACCTCCACATCCCCAAAAAACTATATAAAGGATGAGCAAGCTGTGCGCTTTTTATCAACAGATTTTTCTTGGGATGAAGAAGAAGCCCCTAACAGCATAAGAATTAATCTGCAATATCATCTAGATCCTTCTTCCTGGATAATTACAGCATCAAACAATCAAAAAAATAAAGATGACAATCAATATGTAATTGAAATATATCCAGCTTGGGATAACCAAGATTGGATTTTAAATACGGGGAAGGTTAAACTATGCGCTAAAAATTTAGATAAAGGTATATTTACAGCTTTATGGAAAGCGTTTGAAGAGAAACTTATTGAACTAACAGGCATGGCTGATTTAGTTCAACTTTCTGGGTATTACCAATACGCCGCCCGAATTACTGGAGTTATTAATTTTAATAGTAGTTTAAATATTGAGCCGTTTTGGCGTGTTGTTCAATGCATTGTTAGAGGAATAGGAGTGGCAACTCAATTACCAGCTCAAGGACTAGCTTGCCAATGGGGAGTTAATAAAGATGATGTGTTTTCTTACCTAGAATCTTTACGCAGCATGGGGTATGAAGTTAGGAACTACAACACCAATCCTCAAATCCCTAAAGGAGAATATTTAATTCCCTATGCGTTTCCAACACTGACGCCCAGAAGTGTACAACTCCGCAAAAACTTAAAATAAGGCAATGAGCGAACTACATCTGCGGGTATTCATTGACAAGAGTGAGCTAGTGCTACCTGATGGTACAACACAAGTTTTCTTAGAAGGAGGTATGAGCCAAGCAGCCAAGCTGAAATATCAAAAAATAGCGCTAGAACTCTCTCAGGGTTATCTAGAGAGGCAAATTATTCTCTGTAGAGATAATTTAGCTGCTCTTAACTTATCACAACTCAGTCAAACTCATATAGAGATTCTACATAAACTTGTAGAATCAGTAACCAGTGAAGTTGGAAGAGCGCTGGTAGGTTTGACAGTTCTACAGCTATGTGTAAAAGCTGTCGAGCCAATGCAAAGCATAAGGCTACATAAAGGTAGTGCAGGTACAAGAGATTTTTCCTGGCGTGATGGAATATCAATGCGATCCTTGGATAGGCAGTATATAACCCCAGTGCTACGTAAATACGAGCTGCTTAGGCTGAACGCAGATGGATTTATGATGACGCGCAGTTTAGCAGAAAATTATCCTTACTCACCCGTTTATAAAGCTAATCTCAGAGGCGCTCGTCAAGAATGGCTCAGTATTGTTGAAGGAATTGAGACTAACGAAATAAATCCCGAAGCAGCTCTGCATTACTTACTCTCGCAGCTGCTAAATCAGGCAAATTCTTTCATAAACTTATCTTCCCAAACAATAGAAAATCTCAACAATGTTTTTGAGCAAGCTGAAGAGGTGGATAGGGAATATATTACTAACATCATCTTGAGGCATATCAAGGAGTCTGATTATGCAGCACGAATTATGGAGATCAGTATGCATAGTCTTATGCAAGCAATGCAAGAATGTCAGGTTTTTCCAGATGGAGCATTGAAACCTCTATCACAGATGCGTTCAGCCAATAAGAAACACGGGAATATCGGTGATATTGAAATACTACAAGCTAGACAAATTATTGAATCGTGGGATGCAAAGTATGGAAAAGCTTACTTGCGAGATGAACTTGAAGAACTTGCAGATAAGCTTGCAGCACACTCAACTGTTGCCTTAGCTGGTTTTGTAACCAGTGTAGAACCTGAACGGCGACAAGAGATGTTATATCGATGTCAAGAAATAGAAGATTTATTTGGTATATCTATAGAAATACTGACCTTTAGAGAGTGGATTAAAAAACAATTTAATCGAGCAATGGAAGATGGTCTAGTGACAGAGCAAGAATTAGCTCGCGCCTGGATGACAGCATATACCGAATCATTGGCACAAAGACGCCGAGAGATTGCTCCAATTGATGAGCCTTGTCATCAGTGGCTTACCACTTTAAAAGAAATATTGGAAAACTTGTAAATATCTTACATAACAGTCTGAATAGTCAAGTTAGGATCTGGTTGCTTGTGGATATCAACTCAATTCTTCAACCGTTTCAGCGCTTTGGTGTTCATCTGGGTTTAGAGCGCATTCAAAAATTATTGGCAAATTTGGGCAACCCGCACCACAAAGTGCCAGTGATTCATGTTGCTGGAACGAATGGCAAAGGCTCAGTTTGTGCTTATCTTTCCGCAGTGCTGACTGAGGCAGGTTATCGCGTGGGGCGGTATACTTCCCCTCATTTAGTCGATTGGAATGAGCGCATCTGTCTAAACGAACAGCCGATATCGCTGGAAACGCTAGAAAAATTGCTGCTACAAGTCCAAGCAGCTATCCAACCGGAAGAGGAGTCACCCACGCAGTTTGAAGTCATCACCGCTGCGGCTTGGTTGTATTTTGCTCAAGCTCAGGTAGATGTGGCGGTGGTGGAAGTGGGTTTAGGAGGGCGTCTAGATGCGACGAATGTATGCCCTAACCCCCTGGTCACAATTATTACTTCTCTCAGTCGAGAACACTGGAAGAACCTTGGCCCTACTTTAGCGGATATTGCTAGAGAAAAAGCCGGTATCCTCAAGGCGGGATGTCCTGCTGTGGTGGGACAGTTGCCAGAGGAGGCAAGGGCGGTGGTACAGCAGCGGATTATTGAACTGGGTTGTCCGGTTGTTTGGGCTGAACCAGCGGTGGAGTTAAGAACCGCGAAGACGCCAAGGACGCAAAGAGAAGAAAGAAGGGTGGAGTATCAGGGGATAAAGTATCCTTTGCCGTTATTGGGAGATATTCAGCTGAATAATTCGGCGTTAGCGATCGCATCTTTCCAAATTCTTCAACAGCAAGGTTGGGAAATTTCAGAAGCAGCGATCGCTTCTGGTATGGCAAAAACTCAATGGATTGGGCGTCTTCAGTGGACAAGTTGGCAAAATCATCGGTTATTGATCGATGGTGCCCATAATCCAGCCGCTGCGATCGCATTGCGTCAATATGTCGATACCCTAGAAAAATCGCCGATCCATTGGGTGATGGGGATGCTTTCTACGAAAGATCATGCCGATATTTTTAGTGCATTACTCAGAAAGGGCGATCGCTTGTACTTAGTCCCCGTCCCGGATCATAGTTCCGCTGAGCCTGAATATTTAGCTACCTTGGCTCAAAATATCTGCCCAGAATTAGCCGATTGTCACACATACCCGGATCTCACGGCTGGATTAGAAGCTGCGATTTCCCCAGAAAGTTTATTAGTTTTGTGCGGTTCACTTTATTTACTGGGTCATTTTCTGGAACAAAACCGCTCTGCTGCATCCAGATAATATTTGTATTTTCAACGCACAGGAACGCCAAGGTAAGCGCAAAGTAACGCAGAGGACGAATCCCTGGATTACTCAGCACTCGCCGCCAAGTTTTTGCACAAAATGTCATGCTGCACTTGTTCTGGGGTTTGGTTTCCGTTGACAGTCAACAACCGTTGGCGATGTTCATAGTATTCCAGGATGGGAATCGTGCGTTCTTGGAATAATTCCAGGCGGCGTTGTACGATTTCTGGTTGATCGTCTGGACGCGATCGCTCTAAAGAACGGTTTATCAACACTGATTCTGGCACCTCTAGCCAAATTGCCCAATCTAGATGTTGCCCCAAATCTTCTAGCAAAAAATCTAATTCTTCTGCTTGAAAAGCAGTACGCGGATAGCCATCTAACAGCCATCCACCCTTGATATCCGGCTGTTGGAGACGCTGGCGCATAAATTCGATCATTAGGCGATCGGGCACTAACTCACCCTTTTCCACATAGGATTGTGCTTGGACACCGAGGGGAGATTGGGATGCGATCGCTTGCCGCAAAATGTCGCCCGTGCAAATTCCAGGAATCCCCAGGTGACTGCATAGCAATGCAGTCTGCGTTCCCTTACCTGCCCCAGGCCCGCCTAGAATTATTAGTCTCACGGCACCTTGCTCCTGCTGTGATTGAATCAAGCATCGCCGGAAGCTGAACTTTGATCCAGCTTTCAACCAAGCCTATGCTGGCTATTTTGCCATTGATCGGTCGCTCAGCGAGACTGACGAAGCCAAGAACTAATACAAGAACGAATACAGGATAGTCAACACTTAACGGGCTTGACGGATAGATATATCTAGTGTTTGATTATGAGGCAAAATAAAAAAACACACTACATATCGTTTGCTAACCAAACTTTTCTGGGGCAAGCGATTCGCTCTTCAAGATTCCTCACGATTAAACTTCGTCTTATGGTTGCCCAGCTAGAAACCCCAGCGCTTCATTCAGATCGTCGCCTGCTCCCCACTATTGAAGGACTGGTGCAAGTTTTTACCGGCGCTCACCGCAGCTTTTTTACTGGCGTGATCGCGCAAGCGCTGCGAATTGCCGGTCAAGGAACCTCAGTTTTAGTGATTCAGTTCCTCAAAGGCGGAATCAATCAGGGACACGAGCATCCCATGCGCTTAGGGCAAAATCTAGATTGGGTTCGCTGCGACTTACCCCGTTGCATTGATACCCCGCACCTCGATGAGGCGGAAACTCACTCTTTACTCCAGCTTTGGCAGCATACCCAAAAAGTAATCTCCGAAGGCAAATATTCCCTCGTCGTTCTGGATGAATTGAGCTTAGCGATTAACTTTGGCTTAATTCCCGAATCCGAGGTACTAGCGCTGCTCGAAAAACGCCCTGCTCATGTAGATATCATTCTGACTGGCCCAGAAATGCCCCAAGCGCTTCTCGATGTCGCCGACCAAATTACTGAAATACGTCGCAGTCACCGACCGTAGGGAATGCACTCACTTCACGCTATCCTAGTATTCCGGTTGGGATTACTTGTGAACCTGTGATTAAGAACGATATCTGGATTACTGAAATGGCTCAAAAGGGTATGATTTCGCCCTTTGAGCCTAAATTAGTTCGTCGTGTGGACGACTTACCTGTTATCTCATTTGGTCTGAGCAGCTTTGGTTACGATATCAGGCTCTCGCCTGTGGAATTCCGGATTTTCAGGCATATTCCCGGCACAGTCGTCGATCCCAAAAACTTTAATCCTGAGAATTTGGAGCCGACAAAACTCCATACCGATGCGAATGGTAGCTATTTCATTTTGCCAGCTCATACCTATGGATTAGGCGTAGCATTAGAAAGACTAGAAGTGCCCGAAAATATTACTGTATTGTGCATTGGAAAAAGTACATACGCACGATGCGGGATTATTTGCAATCTAACGCCTGCTGAGGCTGGTTGGAGAGGACATTTAACCCTAGAGGTTTCTAATTCATCAAATGCAGATTGCCGTATTTATCCCAATGAAGGAATTGTGCAACTGCTATTTTTTGAGGGTAAACCTTGCGAGGTGAGCTATGAATCTCGTCAGGGTAAATACCAAGATCAGCCGGAAAAAATTGTTATAGCACGGATATAAGGAAATACTCAGGTGAAATACTTTCGTGTTGAGGTAGTTGCTGCCACGCCGAATCCCCAACAAGTTATCTGGGCAGCAATGCATCAAGATTACTCCGAAGAGTTGGTTTGGAATAGTTGCGATCGCTGGCCTGATGAAGAGCGAAGCGGCGAACTGATTATTAAACATTTATTATCAGGCGATCGCGGACATTACGGCCCTCTAGAACATCCTCAAATTACTGTTAATGTGGGTTATTTCCCGCATTCAATGATGCAGCAACTCCGCACTCATCGCGTGGGCGTGAGCTTTGATGTACAATCCTTCCGTTATACAGGGCAAAGAATTGTTGATGTTGTAGAGGGCAAATTAGATATAGAAGAAGCTTTCTATTTACGTCCAGTTGGTAACTATACGAACCGGCAAGGAAAACGCTATTTGTATTCGGAGGAACAACGTCAGGCTGATTTGCAATGGTGCGAAGAAGCCTGCAAACATTATAAAAAACGCATAGATGAAGGACTTTCAGAAGAACACGCCAGAGGAATTATTCCTTTTGATGCCAGACAGCATTTTGTGCTGAGTTGTAATGTGCGATCGCTCATGCATCTTTTAGACTTGAGATGGAAAAAAGATGCTCAACTTGAAGCGCAAAAGTTTTGCGAGTTGCTCTGGGTTCATTTTGAACAATGGACTCCGGCGATCGCTCAATGGTATTTGGAAAACCGAGCAAAAAAGGCAAAATTAGCTCCATAGCTTGCCAAAATAAACTTTATATGGTTATGAAGACCATGACCGCCTGAAGTTAAAAAAGCCTTCTAAGAAGTCTTCCAATCGGGTATTTTTCCGAAGTCGTTGTCGGTGCCACTCGTTAGCAGTTTGCAGAATAATTTCTGATAAGGTGGGGGAAATCGTAGGCAGCTGACTGAGAGCATCCACTTTTATTTTCTGTCGCATAGCCAGCGCGATCGCCCCCATTAACTCAGCCGCTTCCATCCCCACTAGCGTTGCGCCCAGAATTTCTCCATTGCGACGCACCAGAATTTTACACAATCCCGTGATTTCCCCTAATATCTGGGCTGCTGCTACTGCCTTGAAATATTGTCGCAACACTAAGACATCTTTACCGTACTGGCGTCTCGCTTGTGCCTCGGTTAAGCCAACCCGCGCCAGCATCGGTTCAGAAAAAACGCCTGTAGGAATGCCGCGATAGTCTACTTTGAAAATGGGTGCAAACAAAGCATTTTTTAGGGCGATGCTGGCTTCGTACTGGGCGATGTGGGCAGCTTGATAACCCCCAGCAACGTCACCACAAGCGTAGATACGGGGGTTCGTTGTTTGCAGTTTCTCGTTCAACTCCATCCCACGCCGATTCATCTTGACGCCAACACCTTCCAAGTTTAAACCTGTGACATTTGGTTGCGGTCGAGTACATAGCAAAATTTCATCGGCTTCAATCGCTTTGTTGCCAGCGAGAACCCACTTTTTGTCGTCAATTCGTTTAACTTGCGTCACTTCTGTTTGAGTCAGGACGCGGACACCCTCAATGTCTAGCTGTGCTTGCACCACTCTCGCCGCCTCTGGGTCTTCTTTCGGCAGAATGTGGGAACTGCGTACCACTAGGGTGACATCAGCGCCCAATCGAGATAAAGTCTGTGCCAGTTCGGTGCCAGATGCGCCACCGCCAATGACCACCCAGCAGAGGCGAGGAGATGCGTCTACAGCTATCTGTTCGGGGGATTGCTGCCAAATATCTATCGGCGTCCGATAGCCAGTAGCTTCGAGTCCGTCAATTGCTGCAATCCCCGGACGAGAACCCGTGGCAATCAGGTAGGCACGCGATCGCAATCTCCGTCCATTGACGACAAAAGCGAGGTAAGGTTTACGGCAAAATTCACCTTCCCCAACAATGACATCAACACCCAAAGAAGCCAAAATCGCTGGGGAATGTTGTTCTTCTAAGGTGGAGACGACGCCATCCGCCCACTGGATTGCCTCAGTCAATCGCACCCCTGGAACGGGTTGCTGTTCTGTAGAATCAGCCAGATCCCAGGGAATACCGAATCGATTGAAGTCACTTTGCGGGTGAATCACTCGCCTAACCTGAGTCAAAGCTTTGGTATAGAGAGACCCTAACTGTAAGGACGATTGCCAGCGTCCCTCAGGAGGCGGCTGGGGTTCGACTAAGGCGACGCGGGCTTGCAGGTTGGCAGCCGCAATTGCGGCATGACGCCCTGCCTCCGTGCCGCCTATTACGACTAAGTCGTACTCAACTGCCATGATTTGTTCTTTGTCAGTTGTTAATTGCTAATGTGTTGATTGCTAATGGCTAATCGGAAAAATGAACAATTAGCCATTAGCGATTAGCCATTACAAAATTGCTGCTAGACCGTCGATTAGGCGCTGGTTATCAACTTCGGAACGCACGGCGACTCGGAAATAGCGATCGCCCAATTCTGGAAAGCTCAAGCAGTCACGGATCAGAATTTTACTCTGCTTGAGGAGTTTTTCCTGTACTTGCGAACTGGGTTGTTCTGACTCAACCAGCAAAAAGTTAGCAGCACCCGGTAGCGGTTGCAATCCCGGTATTTGCGCCAAACCTTGGAACAGGTGGGACTTTGCCGGTTCCAACCAATCCCAAGTTTGCTGTTGAAATTGTGTATCCTGTACCACAGCGACACCAGCGGCTGCGGCTAAGGTGTTGACAGGCCAAGGATCTCGCCACTGTTGCCAGCGCCGCAGGCGGTCTGGGTGAGCGATCGCATAACCTAAGCGCAGCCCTGGCAGACTGTAGAACTTAGTGAGCGATCGCAGAATCACCAAATTTGGGTAGTCTTGCACCACTGGAATTAGGCTTTGCTGCTGGGAAGGCGGCAGAAAATCCATAAAGGCTTCATCCATCACCACCAGCGTAAATTTCTCCAGATAAGGGATCAGAGTCTCTCTGAAAAACATCTGACCCGTGGGATTGTGCGGGTTATTCACTAGTAGACCAGTGGGATTTTGGATTTTGGATTTTGGATTTTGGATTGGGAATTCTAAATCCAAAATCGAAGCTCGAAAATCGGGAAGCGGGCACTCATGTACGTTGGCGCTAAACGTCCGGAGTGCCCGCCAGTAATCGCCAAATGCTGGTGTCACCAGACACGTTCCCGTCAGTTCTGATAAATCCCAACTTGCCCAGGTTAGTAACTCTGCCGAGCCGTTCCCAGGCAGAATCCAGTCTGGCGGGAGTTGGTGCAGCTGACCCAGAGACACCCGCAACTCGGCATAATCTGGGTCAGGATAGGCACGTAAGCGCTCTAGATGTGCCCCAATCGCCGCGAGTGCCGACTGGGGAGGCCCCAACGGGTTAATACTGGCAGAAAAATCAACAATGAGGTCGGGGGAACAGCCTGCCAGTGCAGCTGCCCAGGCTAAGTTACCCCCGTGAACAGGCCGAGTCAAGAATGATTGCCGCTTTGGATAAGTGGTTAATCTTCGGGCGCAACTTTTTCTTTAAACAACTTACCCGCAGAAAATGCAGGAACCTTCGTTGCGGGGATTTCCATTTTGTCCCCAGTTTTAGGATTGCGACCCTCGCGGGCTTTGCGTTCCCGCGATTCAAAAGAGCCGAATCCCACCAAAGTCACCTTATCGCCAGAAGAAACAGCTTCCATGATAGCTTCCAAGGCAGCCGTCAAAACAGCATCTGCTTGCTTCTTAGTGACAGAAGCCTTGTCTGCCACTGCATCAACCAATTCACCTTTATTCATGTTTAGTCACTCCAAATGGTTTGTACGGGCGTGATTATCACTAGCTCTAAAGTCCCTATTTGGGGCTTTAGACACGAGCCTTTGAGGGCAATTTAGCCTCAAAAAAGCTGAAACTCTCGCTGTCTCGAAGTTTCACTGCATTATTCTAAAGTCTGCGTGCTGGATATGGATCGTCGAAAGCTTTAAGTTATGTAGATTTGAGGTTTTTTTTGATTAATTTTTCGGCAACGGGCACTTTTTAAGAGTTGCACAGCCTAGTTTCCTAGCCAAAAACTCCGTCTACGGCACAACTTCCCCCTGTCGGAAGTCGAACAGGGGGAAGTTGTGTTTTGTCTCCTGAAGGCTCAAGCGATCGCTACTTGTTACTTACGCTTTGTTACTTACGCTCCAATATCTCACGCGCATTTTGTCCTGGGGTGTAGCTGTAGCCAAACGCGGCACGCGACGAGTCATCGATAATCTGAGGCGTCAGCAATACGATTACCTCTTGTCGCTGATTTACCTTGTTGGTACTTCTAAACAAGGCACCCAGCAGAGGAATATCGCCCAAAATTGGCACTTTGGATACTGTGGTTCGCTCTGAATCTTGAATAATGCCCGACAAAATTAGTGTCTGACCATCTCGCAGGCGAAGTTGTCCAGAGTTCAGGTTACGCACCGTCAGCAAAGCGATTTGGTTGACATCATCACCAACGACTATATTTTGCTGACCGCCAATCGCAGTTACGGTGGGATTTACCGCTAAAGTGACGAAACCATTATCGTCAATCCGCTCGACTCTGATATTGAGGATTAAACCTGCCTGTTTAATTTCTGCGGTGACGGTTGTATTCGTCGTATTTTCAGTTGTTTCCGTTTCCCGCCGAATATTACCCACAACCTCTTGAGTCAGATTGACGGTAGCCGATTGTCCTTCCTGGACAACCAGAGTCGGGTCAGTCAAAATCTTAGCGTTGCCACTTTGAATCTGAGCCTGTAATGACGAGAGAAACCGGCTGGGGAATTGGAAGAAGCTAGGAAGAGCTGTAGTAACTGTTCCCAGCGTTCCCGCTGTGAAGGTAGCAGTAGTAGTAGCAGGAGTACCAGGAGTAGCAGGAATAATTGTCCCAGGGGTTCCTGGGGGAGAACCAGCAGGAGCAGGAATGAATACAGCAGGAGTTCCTGCTGTACCAGGAGTTGTCGTGACAGTACTTTCGTTTGGCGTTCCCCGTGTAAAGTCTGTGATACCTGCTCGGAACGGGTTTCCTGAAACTCCCGCGCTAGGTTGAGGAAATAATAAAGGCGCTCCTGGCGTCTCGTTAACAGTCACAGCAGGATTATTCCCCGGATTGATAATCACGCTTCTGGTGCCTGATCCAGTTCCTGGAACAGGTACGGCGTTGTTGAAATCTAGGAAGGTATTTCCACCTGCAAAGGGGTTCGGGATGACTGTTGGAGAAACCTGACTGCCAGCCGTTTGCGCCGCCGTAGGTGGTCTGACACCGCCATAATTAAAGACTGCGGCTCCTCGGTCAACGTTGAAGAAACTGTCCCCGATCCCGAAGGAGAAGCTAGTATTAAAGTCTTTGGTGTTCAATAGGTTGACATCAACGACCTTGACATTCACCGCAACCTGGCGACGGCGGGCATCTAGCTGGGTCAAGAGGTTTGTCGCAATTTCAACTTTGCGAGGAGAGCCAACCAGGGTGATGGCATTGAGTCGCTCGTCGGCTGATACTGCTAACCCTTTGAGTAGTAAGGGGGCATTTCCCTCAGTAGCTCTCAGTGCTAAAATGCTTGGCGTTCTAATTTCTACGGTTCGAGCGGCGGCTCCCTCTCCAATGGTCTGAATTTGAATTTGCTCTGTAGGGATTTGCGTCTCTGCCCCTTGGGTCGTCAAGAAGTTCGCTGCTGCCGTCACAGGGACTTGATTGAGTCGCAGGCTGCGCGTGATGATATTTCGAGCATCGTCAGGCAGTCTGGCACCCACAAAAATTGTTCGTCCAACTCGGTTGGCTTCTAAACCGCTCAGCTGAAGGACGTAGTTGAAGACATCTTGAACTGGCTCATTTTCGATATCTAGGGAAATCGTAGGTCCCCCCTCGGTAGCACCACCTGGGCCAGGAGCGGCTGCTGGTTGCCCCGGAGTCCCGCCTGCTGCCGCGCCTCCCGTAAAGGCAAGGTTGAGACCCGCAGAACGGGCAAGCAGTCCTAAAACTTCTCGGACGGGAGCATCCCGCAACACTAAGCGGGGTACGCGCTCAGCTGTACCGAGATCGATGACAGCGGGGGCAGCATTGGTGTTGGAGGTAGTAATATCGCCGACTGGGGGCGCGATCGCTCTCGGCAAGAAAGGCGGTGCCGGACTGACGGGTTGCACTGTCCCCGCCGCTGGAGCCGGAACTCCATCAATCGTAATGCGCGGGTTTGGTACCAGAACATCTGGGTTTGGCGGGTTGATGACTGGTTGAGGCTGAACCTCTGGTAGACCGGGCGCGGGGGTTATGCCACTGGGTGCTGGAACCTGAGGGCTTTGACCGGGTGCCGTTTGGGGGAATACACCGCCCGGAACTGGCGTTTGAGCGAGTCGGGTTGGAGTCGGTGGCGTCTGTGCCGTGGGTGCAGGTGCAGTAGGAGAAGAATTAACAGGTGCCTGGGAGGAGAGCGTCGGCGGTGCAACAGAGTTAACGTTTAAGGTGATTCCCCCTTCCTTGTTCTGGCTAATCTGCCCGGTCGGTTTGCTGTTAGCTGCGCTGACTGTTACTCGGACACTATTGTCCTCCCGCTGGCTCACGACGATTGACTCAATGCCAGGAGCCGGATTTTCCTGACGGAAGCTGTCTCCCTCAGGTAAGCTCAGTCGGGCATTCAGCACATCTGCCGTTAACTCATTGCCACGGCTGAGTGTGAACATCTGAGGGCGTAGGACAGTGTCCTTGCCGGAGCGATCGCCCTCAGATGTCTTTAGCATCACTTCAACACCGTTATCCGTGGGATTGAGTTGCACAGCGGTTACTTGCGTGGCAGCTGCTAAGACCCGTTGTGTTCCGGGTAGAACCAGTGCTGAACCGAGCAAGATTCCACCCAATATTGATAGCTGTTTCACCGTTTCCTCCTCACACAAAAGCAATTTTTGCACCTGAACAGCTTTCAGGTCGAATTCTCGACACCTACTTGCTGTCTCCTACTGGGGTGGTTGAGCTGCCGCTGCTGCTGCCGCTGCTGCTGCCGCCGCCTCTTTCGCTTCCTGCTCCGATAATGGCAGCAGCACCTCTAACCTAAAAGAGGTATTAATCAAGGTTCGCTCTTTTGGTTTGCCAGTGGGGACAATTTGACCCTGCCGGTTTACCGTAATTTTCTGACTGGTCGCCGCGTCCTTTAAATCTGATTTCAAGTCTTTTACTACTAGCAGTTGCTGGAGTCGCTCTAGACTTCTCAGAATCGATTGGGTTTGTCCGTAGTCGCCTTCAAAGCTTACATTGTATACCTTACGTTTGAGCTTACCATTGACTTCCGGCCCTAAAGATCCATCAGTAATAATGTCACTACTGCTAGCATCAGCGGCATCGTTTCTTCTTGGCTCATACTTGGTCAATTTACCCTGTCTTGCCTTAACAAAACGATTGATATCCAGCATTAAGGTATCCAGGGTTTTGGAGCTACCAAACATGGAAAGGACAGCAGCTCTTTGCTGTTTTGCCTTGCCTAGGTTTACTTTCGCCGCATCAATTTTTTGCTGGAGTTGTGCCTGTTGTTGAATTTGCTGCTCGGTGTTTTCTACATCAGTTTGCAGTTGTTGATAAGAAGTCCACGCAGGCAACAACAGGTTAGCGACCAAATAAGCTGCTCCTGCTAAACCCAACACTGCCAGCAAGGCACCGCTAACTGTTGGCGTGAAAGTAATACCAAAGGCACTGGGATAGGCAGCTTCATCTTGGCCTTCATCGGATGGTATAAAGTCTTGACTTACCGTCATTTTTGCAGCGCTCCTGTGTTCTGAAGGTTTCTAAGCCGAGTCGCTAATCCCACTGCACCTTTGCGCTCCCACTCTCTAAGTAACTGGGAAGCCGGGGCATCGCTCAGGCTCGTTTTAATGGTGTATTCCACCACTTTTGGCAATTTAATTTCTACTCTAGCGTTGGAATTTCCTTGATCCTGGGGCTGTTGCACCTGAGTTTGATTGTCTTTCAACTCAGCCGCCACAATTTGGGTATCTTCGCTATCGAATAACTTAGATCGCTGTAGCGTTAGCAAAAAGTCGTTCACTTCATCAAAGGAGCGAGCGTACCCTTTGATTGACACGTTAGAACTCGGAGGGGCAGCGGCAGCAGTGGGGCTAGGGGCTGCTGCGGCGGTGGCTGGATCTGGAGCGGTTTGTTCAATGCTGGTAATTTGTAGACCGGGTGGGACGCGATCGCGTATATCCTGCAAAATCGCTGACCACGGAGCCAATTGATTGAACACGCTGGCGAGTGCCTGCGTTTCTCCTTTCACTGCCTGAGTTTCGTTGTTGATTGCTTGAATTTGCTGCTCTTTGGCTTTGCCTTCATTGAGCCGCTGTTCCAATTGAGCTTTTTTGGCGGTCAATTGTTCGGTTTGGTTTTGCAGCAACAACCACAACGCCCCAACTCCTGCTGGCAACAGCAGACCGACTGCCAATCCCGCCAACAGCGGCGTCATGTTTTTATTCCCAGAGGGAGCTTTGGCACCGGGGACATCGCGGCGGATGATGTCCGGGCGATCCTTAAGAAAATTAATATCTAGGCTATACATCGCTTTAAACCTCTCGTAGTCCTAATCCCAATACGACTCCCAATCCCGGTCTTTGCACTGGTGAAATTTCCTCTATCACCTCCAAGGAAAGGGCCGCAACTGGGTCTACTTGTGTCGTTGGCAAGCTCAACCGTTGCGTGAAGAATTCATCCAGTTGTCCAATTCCTCCTCCTGGCCCAGCGAGTAGCAGCTGCGCCACTTCTAAATTTTCGCTCTGATTTAGATAAAAATCGATAGAACGACGCAGTTCGTCGGCAAGCTCTCCCAATACTCTAACCAAAGCCGCCATACCGGGATTGATCCCTGTTGCACCTGTGCGGACATTATCGACGGGGGTGTTGGGAATTGTCATCCCTTGCAGGATTTCAGTGTTTCTCGATGTCGGTAAATTCATCGCCCGATTGAGGGCACTCTGTAGTTGATATGTCCCAATCGGCACGGTGCGCGAGAATTGTGGCACCCCATCTACGATGATGGCAATCTCGGTGCTGTCGAACTCAATATCTACCAAAACGGCAGCTTCTTGAGGACCAAATTGCCGCAACTGCTCTCGAATCGTCCGAATCAGAGAAAAACTGCTAATCTCTAATACATCGATTTTTAATCCAGCTTCCCGGAAGGTTTCGATATAGGTATCTGTCACATCCTTGCGGGTGGCAACTAGCAGCACCTGCACCTTCTCAATTCCATCCTCATCGGTGAAAAATCCCAGCTTCTGGTAGTCTACATCTGCTTCCTCCCGTGGAAAAGGCAAGTAGAGACCGGCTTCGTGATCCAACACCATTTCCCGCAACTCTTTGTCATCAAGTTCCGCAGGCACTGGGATAACGCGCACCACGGCTTCGCGACCCGATACGGCAGTGGCGACGTTCTGGACTTTTATCTTACTTTCAGCGATCGCTTCCTTAATCAGTTCTGCTAAAGCTGGGGCATCGATAATCTTGCCTTCTTGAAAAACCCCTTCCGGAACTTCTTTCGAGGACAGCATTGTTAATTTGAATCCTTGCCCCTGCTTGCGTAGCTGAGCAATATTAATTCGTTCAGGGGCAATTTCTATACCAATTCCTTTGGTACGTTTCGATAATAATCCTTTAAATCGGGTGAACATATCTTTAGGTTTGCTGAGGGGAGCAGCCATAGAAAGTTTAGTTAGGTAAGAGAGATTGCGTATAGGGAAATAGAGACAGATTCATGGTACCCAATCTAGCTGACAAACACATCGGTAGAGACAAAAATACACCCTGATAGATTCCGTACCATTAGATATACCTCATCAGGTAGGATGAGTTACTGCTAGCTGGGTTACTGCTAGCTCTGAAAGTGGAATTGCAATTTACATGATCCGTAGGAAAACCTGGAGACGATTGGGCATCTGTACCCTATTAGGGTTCATTTTCAGCTGGGTTATCAGCTGTAGCCCTGGATCTGCCCCATCCGGAAAAGGGGAAATTGAGTTCTGGACGATGCAGCTGCAACCGCAGTTTACTGAGTATTTCAACAAACTGATTGCCAACTTTGAAGCCGAAAATACCGGCGTCAAAGTCCGCTGGGTGGATGTACCCTGGAGTGCGATGGAAAGCAAAATCCTGACGGCGGTTTCGGCAAAAACAGCACCCGATGTCGCGAACCTCAATCCGGACTTTGCCTCTCAGTTGGCGTCGCGCAATGCTTGGTTGAATTTAGATACTAAAGTTCCCCAGGCGGTGCGTCAGCAATATCTACCTAATATATGGAAGGCTAGCACGCTCAGCGACCAAAGTTTTGGCCTTCCCTGGTATTTAACGACGCGGGTGACGATTTACAACCAGGATTTGTTTAAAGCCGCTGGGGTAAGCAAACCTCCGGCGACTTATGCCGAACTGGCACAAGTTGCTCAACAAATTAAGGAAAAAACTGGCAAGTATGCGTTTTTTGCAACCCTAGTTCCAGAAGATTCGGCTGAGGTGCTGGAATCGATGGTGCAGATGGGGGTTCAATTGGTGGATGCCAATGGAGAGGCGGCTTTTAATACACCCGCAGGGAAAGCGGCGTTTCAGTATTGGGTAGACCTTTACCAGAAGAAGCTGTTGCCCCAGGAGGTATTGACACAAGGGCATCGACGTGCAGTTGAACTGTACCAAGCAGGTGAGACGGCGGTGCTAGCAACGGGCGCAGAGTTTATGGCGACGATTGAGAAGAACGCCCCAGCGATCGCGCAAGCCTCCGCTGCGGCACCCCAGATTACCGGCGAAACGGGTAAAAAGAATGTAGCGGTGATGAATCTGGTGATTCCCCGCGACACTCCAAATCCGGATGACGCCCTCAAATTTGCTTTATTTGTCACCAACGATCAAAATCAGCTGGCTTTTGCTAAGGCGGCGAACGTGTTGCCGTCTACAGTTCAGGCAGTGCAAGAGTACCAAAGCCAGATAGCCAGTAATCCGAAGGTGTCGCCAGTAGAACAAGCTCGCGTCATTAGTGCCAGCCAATTGACATCGGCAGAGGTTTTAGTCCCGGCGATGAAGGATCTCAACAAGTTGCAGAAGGCAATTTATGAGAATTTGCAAGCAGCAATGTTAGGGGAAAAGACGGTAGACAAAGCAGTTGGAGATGCAGCTTTAGCGTGGAATCAACGCTAGGGATTCACGCTAAAGCTGCCAGACCTAACCCCCAACCCCATCCCTAGTAGGGATGGGGAGCAATATTCAAGAGAAATATTCAAAACCCCTCTCCAAAACGGAGAGGGGTTTGGGGAGAGGTTTGGAGAGGCACTTTTTTCTCTAGATGGGGAGTTATCACACGATTACAGCAGTATTAGAGCTTGATGTGACTTCACGGGGCAACTCTAGGCGGAAAGTTGAACCCTCTCCCGGCTGACTTTCCACCTGTATTTTCCCATCCATCATGCGAACCAATCGGTCAGTAATGGCAAGTCCTAAACCCGTACCCCCATGAGTGCGCGTCAGGCTTTGACTGAGTTGTCGAAATTCTTGAAAAATTTCCTGGACTTCCGACTCCTCGATCCCAATGCCCGTATCTTTGACAGCGATCGCAATTTGGCCGGGTGTCGGTTCGCAAGCATCCACAGTAATGCTACCCGAATCGGTAAACTTAATCGCGTTGGAAAGAAGATTAACCAACACCTGCCGCACGCGATTACTGTCATTCACAACACAAGGATTATCAAGACTAACGTGAATATGCACTTCCAGGTGCTTCTGCTGAGCCAAGCTCTGGAGTTCTTCCACCGTTTGCGTGACTAGCTCGACTAAGTCAAATTCTTCCAAATTTAATTCCAGCTTTCCCGCCTCTAGCTTAGAGAAGTCCAGAATATCCTCAATCAGTTTGAGTAGGTGTTTGCCACTATTAAAAATGCGCTCCAGCATATGTATTTGGCTTTGGCCCAGCTGATGCTGAGCTTGGCGCATCAGCAATTGCGAAAAGCCTAGAATCGCATTCATCGGAGTCCGCAGTTCGTGGGACATCAGCGCCAAAAACTGCGACTTCAGCCGGACTTCTTCTTGAAGGCGCAAATTTTGTAAATGATAATAGCGAATTTTCTCCTCCGCTTGCTTGCGGGCGGTGATATCACGTAGCATCCAGCGCAGGGAAGACCCCTTACCTTGCTTATCTGGGACGCTGGCGACAGTCAGCGCAGCATTAAAGAGTTTGCCTTGACGCGATTTTAGTCGCACCTCCCACTCCTGAACTAAGCCTAATTTTGGCACCTGAGTCAGTTGGGAACGAAAGGCTCGACGAGCTTCTTCAGGCACAAATATGATTAGCGGTTTGCCCACTAGGTAAGTGGGCAAGATACCGAGAAGCTCAGCGGCGGCGCGGTTGGCTTCCCGAATCGTTCCAGCCGCATCTGTTACCAGGTAGCCGTCTGGAGCAAACTCGAATAGGTCTAGGTAGCGCTGGCGTTCCGATTCCAATGCTCCCCTCGCCCCTAACAACTCCTCATTCTGCTGGCGCAGTTCTTCTTCGGCTACGTGTAATTCTTCCAAAGCGGTTTTTAATTCTTCCAGCGATCCCGCTAGCAGCTCTGGCTGTTGCTGAGGCGATTCGGTGACACGCTGCTGTAACGCCGCTGCGCGTTGGCGTGCCGTCTCTATTTTCTCGGTAAACCGCTCTCCTTTTAGGTGAAAAGTCATGAAATTCTTGATTACTATCTTTTTTTAAACTTTTGTTAAGCTCTTGAATCACCCATTTTGCTTTTTGAGCAATTTGGAAATCAGATTAGCTGTAAGCGCCCTAAGCAACTAGACAAATCACACAAAGTTTTTAGCTTTTGGCAGCAAGTGCCGTTGAACTTAACTTTAATGAATAAATTCCCGTAACACACAAGGTGTGCAAAATCTTAGTAAAGACACTATGTACATACTTTGAGTTAACTGTAAGAAATTTATGTGTAAATCCTCTTTAAGGCTGATAAGTTAGGTGAAATCCATAAGCCGTAACCAGAGCTTTATGCACATACCTTTCCGTTCCTTCTCGAAACCAAACAAACCCGATCCCCCAGCCTTCTGCCCACTTCACGGTAAGCGTTGCCTGGTTAGAAGAAGAAAAAGATAAAATATTTTAGCTTTTTTTAGGGAGAAAGCGGCTAACTTTAACTTTTTTTTATCTTGTCGGATCGAGGTTTAGAAAGCGGTTAGTTTTATACCAGTAGGGTCGATTTTTTACACATACTTAGAAAAGATATTCCAAGACAGACTGTAGCTTTGAGATTTTTATAATATTGGCATAGCGCTGTGCAATTCTTGCATTAATACAATCACTCCCTGAATATCTTTTTTTAAAATAAATAGAGGCATACAGGTGACTTTACACTGAATTGTCCTCCCACGCCGGTTGATAGCATCTAGTGTTTCTTCGTGGTATTCCAAGTCCCCGGTTAAACAGCTTTGAATCGGCTGTCTAAGCTGCTCTACCGGCAAGCCAATCTTTAAATTTAGAAAGGGCTGTCCCTGGACTTCATCGGTTCGTAGTCCCCACAAATCTTCAGCTTGAGGATTCCAGATTTGGATGTTCAGTTGTTGGTTTAATACGGCAATGCCACCCGGTAGGCTGGTAAAAATAGACTTTAGAAAGGCGTTGGCTTGGTTAACCTGGTTGCTGGACAGCCGCAGTTTTTCTGTTGTTAGGCGTAGCTCTTCGTTACTTGTATCTAATTGTTCTGATTTTATTTGTAAATCTTCGTTACGCGCCTCTAAGCTATCAGCAGTGGTCTTAATTTGGGCGATCGCGCTTTGCAGGTTTTCGTTGACGACAAGCCAGTCGTGGTTTTTATTTTCTAAGGCGCGATCGCTCTTGGCTAATGCTTCGACAGTCGCTTGCAGTTGCTCATTGAGAAGTTGTAGCCTCTGTTTAGAGTATTGCACCTGGAACTGTCGAGATTGGTTCATGTCTTGGCGATCGCTCTCCATCGCTGCCAAACGCTCGTTGGATTGAGATAGCTCCTCGTGCGCCACCAGCAAGTCTTCCAAGACGAAGCAAAAGTCCTCAAACGCTGCCGTCGCCAACACGATTTGCTGCAAGAGTAATGCCTGTAGGGGCGATGAATCAATGGCTAATAAATATTTGTGCAGGATTGCCAAGTGTTGTTGTAGAAGGATTATCTGCTGGGAAAACTTGTCCTCATTCATTCAGGAACTCCTTCTTGCTCCTCCATGAATAAAAGCACTTCTCGAATTTCTCCCTCCTTCCCTAACAAAGGTTTACAAGAGACTTTACACTCAATTGCCTTGCCGCGTCGGTTAGTGGCATTGAGGATAATTTCTTGTAAATCGTTCTCCCCAGCTAGACAGTTGCGAATCGGCTGTTTGAGTTGCTCTACTGGCAAGCCAATATCTAAATTTAGAAAGTGTTGTCCTTGGATTTCATCGCTTCCCAGTCCCCACAACTCCTCAGCTTTGCGATCCCAACGCTGGATATGCATATCTCGCCCGACTACGACGATGCCGCCCCGAAGAGTGCCTAAAATCGACTCTAAAAAGGCGTTTGCGTCGTTGAGTTCTTCGCTGCGGCGGTGCATTTCATCGTTAAGAGCCTGCAATTCCTCATTCGTGGATTGTAGCTCTTCGTTCATGGTTTCTAGCTCTTCGTTAGAGGATTGGAGTTCCTCATTTGTCGTCTCTAACTCTTCGTTAGAGGATTGGAGTTCCTCGTTCGTCGTTTCCAACTCTTCATTCGTAGACTGGAGTTCCTCATAAGCCATTTCCAGTTCTTGGTTGGATTGTTGCAAATCGTCCTGTAGCCGTTTGTAGCGG
This sequence comes from Trichocoleus sp. AS-A1, assembly GCF_039962015.1. Classification (NCBI taxonomy): domain Bacteria; kingdom Bacillati; phylum Cyanobacteriota; class Cyanophyceae; order Leptolyngbyales; family Trichocoleusaceae; genus Trichocoleus; species Trichocoleus sp. AS-A1. Next base: position 30,465 of record NZ_JAMPKG010000040.1, read on the forward strand.
CTGACATCAATGAAGGAAATACTGACGCCTAAAAGATTGTTGGATACCTCTACGAGCGGTACCACCAGCACGTCTAGAGTAATCGTTTCGCCTTTCGGGGTTTGCCACGGCACATCCCTGACAGTAATCTGTCGGCGCTCCGCATAGGCTTGATCGATACAAGAGCGTAATTCCAGGGGACGATAAGAAATTTCTAAATCTTGCAAGGGGCGACCCAGATCCTTCGGACTCAAGGGAAACATTGCCCTAGCACGTTCGTTCACCAGCACTAAAAAGCCATTGACATCTATCACTATTTGGGATGTCGGACTGCTGTCGAAGGCGACTTCCCGAATGCGGACATGAGTGGCTAGATTGTTCACTGCCTCCTCGCTGCCAGACTGAGCCATAAGCAACAACCGTTCGCGTATTCCTATTTTATGGGCTTTGGTAAAGATACGCCGCTTCAAATCCACAGGTGTGAAAGTGTGGCTGTGGCTGAGCAACATCTCCGCCTTCCCTAAAAAGATAAAGCCACTGTCATTCAGGGCAAAGTGAAAGCGGGAGAGGATTTTAGATTGAGTTTCGGCATTGAAATACATCAAAGTGTTGCGACACACCAGTAAGTCAATGCGGGAGATGGGAGCATCAATCGTCAAGTTGTGACGCCCAAAAATCACCGAGCGACGCAGAGCCTTGCGAAAGTTATAGCCGCGAGCGCATTCCTCGAAGTACTTCTCTACCATTTCCGGAGCCAGATCCGCGACATCCTTCGCTGAATAGGTCGCTTGGCGGGCTAGATTGAGGGCTTCCTCGTCTAACTCGGTGGCATAAATTTTCACCCGTTCTTTGAACTGTTCCACTCCCAGCGCTTCAGCGAACGCCATCGCGATAGTATAAGCTTCTTCTCCAGAGGCACAGCCAGCACTCCAGATGCGGATCGGTTCGTTGATTTGTTTGCGGGCGGCAATGGTGGGAACGATTTCTTCAATAATGTAATCCCAGGCTGAGCGATCGCGGAAGAAGGCAGTTACATTAATCAACAACGTGTTAAACAGGTGAATAAATTCTTCTGGATATACTTCTAGGTAATCCATATAATCGTTGTAGCTTTCCAGTCCTACTATCTGCATCCTTTTCAGGACGCGACGCATCAGAGAGGAACGTTTGTAGCCAGTAAAATCAAAGCCACGGCTGCCTTTAAGATACTCTAGCAGCGCTTCAAATTCAGGGTTGAGGATTGAGCGATCCATAAGTAGTTGTTAGTTATACCAGTTTTCCATAAGTGCAATACGGTTTTGACCTCGCTTCCATTCCTCTAGAAGAATCTGAGAGAGGCTTTGAATTGTCCGCCCACAACCGCGTTGGGAAGAGGGTTAGCGCTTAGGTTTTCTCTGTATATCTTACCCGATCGAAAATGACTATAATAGCTACTCGCTTAATCGAATATTTTTTTACACAACATCAATTTAGTATATTAGCGTAATTAAATCTCACGCTTTGGGAGTGGTAGAAAGGTTAGTTGTCAATCGCAGCAAGCTGAGGACTTAATGACTACTGAGGATTTCCGATTCCCAGTCTTCAACAAAGTTACATTGATTGCTCACAGTTTGATTAGCGATTCGTGGTAAATCGCTAGCTTTTTGCCCTATTTTTATTAGCCAATTTTATCTATAAATGATTGGATTTAGTGGCAACAATTTGCCATTTGCAATTAGCTATTTACCAGATTCACCAAAGTAGCAGCAATTTCATTTAAGGGGAGTATCCAATCGACTGCTCCAGTTTCAATTGCGGCTCCCGGCATCCCAAAATACTGCGAAGATTCCCGATCTTGCGCGATCGCGATTCCGCCCATTTGTTTAATCGCTCTGATGCCGGTTGCACCATCCTTACCCGTCCCGGTGAGGACAACCGCGATCGCTCGTTCTTTAAAACTCGCCGCGATTGATTCAAAGAGTAGATCAGCGGAGGGACGGACAAAATGCACCAGTTTCGTCTGGGTGAGGGAGAGAGTGGCGTCAGGGTCGATCAGCAGGTGATGATTCGGCGGCGCGATATAGATTGTCCCCGGACGCATTTGCTCTCTTGCTTCTGCCTGCTTGACGGGTAGAGACGTGCGACGATTCAGGATTTCTGCGAGTAGGCTGGGATGTTTGGGGTCTAGGTGCTGGACGATGGCGATCGCTGCCGGAAAGTCTTTTGGCAAGCCAGAAATCAATTCGGTGATGGCTTTTATCCCACCGGCAGACGCTGCCACTGCCACGATGGGAAAGGTAATCAAAGGGTGAGAATTTTCTTCGGTTTCTGGGTTTGCTCCTGCTTTTCTCCAATTCTCCTTTTCTACCTGCTTCCCATTTTCCGGGTGTACCTCGGTATCTTTCTCTTTGTCCCCATTGCCATTTAAAAGCAGTTGCCGGATGATGGTAGCGTTTTGCTGAGCTTCGTGCGCCTGTTCTTCAAAGCGTTTGGCTGACCGAGTTTGGTTGCGATCGCGTGCCCCTTGATGCATCCGACGGGACAAAGCGGCACGTTCTTCGAGTGCCCTAAACGCATTCCACAGTGCCGTCTCTAGTGCCTCAGATTGCTCTGCCAGCAGAGTCTCGACGGAATAGGCGTGACCCGTGCGGCAGCGGAACCGAAGCAACTGACTGTCGTGCAGTTCCCACAGGGCACCCCCGCAATCTGGACAGCCGAAGCCGGAGGGCGTTCCGGGTCTGTCATCTTTGTATATGGAAGCCATATCTAATTCTGCGCTCTCGGATTCCATTTCCATCTCATCAGTTACAGGCTCTTTTTCCTCGGCTGCCACTGACTCTTGAGCCAAGCTTACCAGGGTAGGAGCGATCGCTGACAAAGGCAAAATATAATCGACTTCTACGTTCTCGATAGCGCTACGGGGCATTCCGGGAAACAAGGCGTCGTTGGGATCTTGAACCACTGCGACACCGCCTCGCTGCTTCACCGCTGCGAGTCCCGCCGTCCCGTCGTCAAGATTGCCCGATAGCACCACACCCACCACTCGCCGTCCATAGAACTGGGCTGCCGTGCGAAATAGGGGATCGATGGCGGGTCTGTGACCGTTCTCCTTAGGACCACGAGCCAGGTGGATGTATCCGCGTTTAACTAATAAATGGTAATTGGGGGGTGCCACATAAATCCGCCCATGTTGAATCGCCTCGCCGTCCTTGGGATGAGATGCTTTCAAAGAGCCGCAGCGATTCAGGATACTTGGCATGGCGCTGGTGCTGTGGGCAGGGAAGTGTATGACGACAAAGATTGCAGCTGGCAAATCCGGCGGCAAAGCCTTGACCAGTTGAGTCAGCGCTTCTACCCCACCGGCAGAGGCACCGAGGACGATAATATCGTGACCAGACATTTATTTTCTCAATGCAGCGGATGAATTAAATTACCCAATCAAGCGAAGACCGAATTCTCAAAACTCTTTTCAATCGAACAAGTAGCTGAATCATCGCCGCAGACGCTTCGAGATCCTGTATTGGTTACTTTAGGCTAACATCTGTCACTCGTCATCAATCCTCGGCATGAAAGCGCTTACTGAGTGTAGAGCAATTCTATTTGAATTGTGAGGGTGTAGGGCACCCTTGATTGAGAACTGCCTCGACACAACTGATTCGATGAAAACAAGCTAAATACTGACTCGGCGGGGAAATTTTACATTGAAGGTAGATCCGTGACCTAAATGACTTTCCACTGATATTTTTCCATGCATTAATTGCACTAATGAGTGAGTGATGGCAAGCCCTAAACCCGTACCCGGATATTTTTTGGCGAGGGACTGATCGACTTGCCGAAATTCTTCAAAAATATGCTTTAAGTTTTCCTCAGCAATTCCAATTCCGGTATCTTGAACGCTAAGTAACACTTGATCCGGGGAAATTTCTTGTACTTTGATGCACACGCTTCCGGTGTCAGTGAATTTAATCGCATTGGAGAGAAGATTTACCAAAATCTGCCGCAGCCGAGCGCTATCATTCAATATCTGAGGGTTTTGTAAATTTGCCTCAACTTGCAGCTCCAAATGCTTTTCTGAAGCAAGCGATCGCAATTCTTCTGCGGTTGTTCTCACTAGCACTGGCAGATTAAATTCTTCCAGTTTGAGTTCCAATCTTCCGGCTTCAATTTTTGAGAGGTCAAGGATGTCATTAATCAGCGTTAGCAGGTGTTTCCCATTGCTGAGGATGCGATCTACCATGTCCAATTGTTGCGGGCTAAGCTGATTTTGCCGCTGGCGCAACAGCAGTTGAGAAAAGCCGATCACGGCATTCATCGGCGTCCGCAGTTCGTGGGACATGGTGGCGAGAAACTGCGATTTCAACCGCGCTGCTTCCATCAATTGCAGATTCTGAAGTTGAATTTGCGTGGAAAGATTTTCGAGTTCCTTGTTTTGCTGAGCCAGGATTTCGTTTTGTAAAGCTAAGCGTTCCTCTCGTTCTTCTAAAGCATTGATCAGACGGGCATTATTAATCGCGATCGCGGCTTGTTCTCCCACCGCCGCCAGCAGATATCGGTCTTCTTCGTCAAACGCATGAGAATTTTCCCAATTACCGATTGCCAGCACGCCCAACCGTCCCGCTTGCGCGGACTCAATCGCCACCACATAAAGTGAAGCTGGCAACTCTGAGGGCTTTACGGTGTCGGATGTCGAGTGGAGGAAAGCGGCTTGTTCCCCTTCGATAAGCTGAGAAATCCCAGTCAAAAATACCTGAGAAAGCAATCCTTCCCCCGAACTAAAACCATCTTCCAGGCGCAATTTTTCCGTACCGATTCCCGCCGTCACCGTTAAGACCAGGCGATTGCACTGGGGGTTTTGCAGCATGATAAAGCAAAACTGGGCACCCGCGATCGCATCGCAAACCGCTTGAACCATCACCCGTAACAAACCGGGTAAGTCACTCAGGCGCTGGTTTAGTAAATTTGTCAGCTGCTGGAGTGTCCGGAGTTGTTGCTGTTGTTCGCCCAGAATGATGATCGCCTTGCGTAAGTTCTCGGTCGCCGCTTGCGCTTCCCGGTATAATTTTCCATTTTCGACCGATAAGGCAGCGCGACGGGCAAGTTCCTCTGCCAGAGCCAAGTCCATCGCATCGTAGCGGCGTTTCTCTTGAGTGGACACCAAGGAAATTGCCCCCAACGTGCGATCGCGCACTAACAGGGGCACCACCATGTAAGACTGAAAGCCCAGCTCCCGAACGATTTGCAGATGTTCGGCATTGCGGGTCGCAGCTACGAGCATTTCGTCGTCAATTTCAACGGCAAATTTTGGTTTGCCCGTGCGTAATACAATGCTTGCGGGGTGTTCTCCATCCGGGTCGGGGGGGAACAGATGCAGCACCTCTTGCACCAACTTCTCTGGAGAGGGGTTTGCATAAGCCGTCCCCATCCGATGAATTGAGCCGTCGGCTGCCAGAATATCTACTATGCACACGTCGGCTAAGTGGGGCACTGCCAATTGAGCCAGATTCTCGAGGGTTGTTTTGTAATCTAGAGAAGCTGAAAGGACAGCACTCGCTTCTGCCAGAAATCGCTGGTTTTCTAATGCCCGCTTGCGCTCTGTAATATCGCTAATAATTCCAGACATTCGGAAAGGCTTGCCGTTCCCATCTCGCTGCGCTTTGCCTCTGGCAATGCAGTAACGATAATGCCCAGAAGCGTGCAACAGCTTAAATTCCACATTACATTCAACTTGATGCTCCAGGTGATCGCGGATGCTCTGGACGATGCGGTATCGATCTTCTGGATGCAAAAGTTGGCACAATGCCTGGTAATTGCCGACAAATTCTTCACGGGACAAGCCGCTGATTTCAAAACAGCGGTCATTCCAATAAACGGTGTTGGTGGTGATATCCCAGTCCCAAATTCCGTCGTTCGATCCCTCTAGAACAAACCGATAGCGTTCTTCGCTTTCTTTGAGTAATTGGTTGGCTTCTGATGCCTGTCTTTCCGCTCGATAGAGGCGAAGCGCATTGTGCAGGCTGCGAGAGAGACTTTCTGGAGAAACTTTGCCTTTAGAAATATAGTCGGATGCTCCGGCTTTCATCAGTTCGACGGCAGTTTGTTCGTCTCCCTGACCCGTCAAGACGACCAAGGGGATTTTAAAACCAGACGAGCGGATATTTTGAACGAGGGTGAGTCCATCCCCGTCAGGCAAGCGATAGTCGAGGAAGACACAGTCAAAATGGTCGCTGTGTAAAGTAGCGATCGCTCCTTGGCAGTCGCTGGTTTCTACTAATTCCATTTGCACGCCAGCCGTTTTGAGCGACCGGCGAACCGCCATCCGGTCTACTTCATCATCATCGACTACCAGGATTTTTAACTTTTCTTCCATAACCATTCAAGGACGGAATTCGTAAAAAGCTTTGAGTTTTAAATTTTAAGTTTTGAATTAAAGAATTTTCTTGTAATTCATCACTCATCACTCATCACTCTTACAATCCATTACCCATTCTCCAAAATTAGGGCATTTCACTGAGCATCCAATATTGATTGAGCGTTGCCACTACCTCCACGAATTTAGCAAATGTTACGGGTTTGACAATATAACCCGCTACATTGAGATTGTAGGCTTCCACCTTGTCTTTATCTTCATTGGAAGTCGTTAGTACAATCACTGGAATTGCTTTGAGTTCTGGGTCTGCCCGCAATTCACGCAAAAATTCAATTCCACCCATTTTGGGCATATTCAAGTCGAGTAAGACCAGCCGCCGCTCTCGCGGAACCTTTGTTGAATCGTCAGTCCCCCGCAACATAGCTAGTGCTTCTAGCCCGTTATTGGCAACATAGAAGGGATTTTGAATATTATTTTTTTTGAATGCCCGTTTTACGGTCATCACATCAACTTCGTCGTCATCAACTAGCAAAAGGTTTGTCATCTTATCTACCATGATTTAAAAAACTATTGATTATTATTTTTTTATTCATTTTTTTATTAGTGATATCCATATCTAGACAAAAAGCGGATTGTTACTACTGGGTTGTTTGGGCCAGGTAAAGTAGAAAGTTGACCCTTGATTGACTTGAGATTCCAGGCGAATGGTTCCTCCTTTGTTTTCGATGATTTTCTTAACGATGGCGAGTCCCACGCCGGTGTTTTCTACCTTATCTCGTGCCTCTAGAGTTTGAAACATGACAAAAATTTTTTCATGATATTCCGGAGCGATCCCACACCCATCATCTGCCACGGCAAATTCATAGAATGTTTCTTTATCTTGTACTGATATAGTCGCGCTTCCATCCAACCGAGGGTGGTGTTTGAAGCAATTGCTGAGCAGATTTGCAAACACTTGTTCTAAGGGCAAGCGCTCGGTGTGGAAGGTAGGCATTCCGGGCTGGATGGTGATAGCGAACGTGGGTGGAGGTGCAAGCGTGTTGATAACTTCTGCCAGTAAGGTGTCAACGTCCACAATATCTACAAAGGTCTTGACCCGCCCCACACGAGAATACTGCAAAAGACCGTTGATTAGAGCTTCCATCCGATGAACGCGCCCCCGCAGTAAATTCATATTCTGCTGGGTTTCCGGATTTAGAAAGTCGAGTAGGTCTTCTTCAATCCAAGTGGAGAGGTTAGCGATCGCTCTTAGAGGTGCCTTGAGATCGTGGGAAACAATATAAGCGAAGTGGTCGAGTTCGGCGTTGCGTTTTTCTAAAGCGGCGTTAGTTTTGGTGAGGATGTTACTCAGACGGGCTAATTCCGCCGCGCGATCGCGCAAAGCTTCTTCGGCAAATTTTCGCTCAGTAATGTCAATACACGAGCCAATATAACCCGCAAAACTTCCATCCGCCAAAAATCGTGGCGTTCCGGTATCTAAAACCCAGCGATACTGCCCATCTGCCCGCAACAGACGGTACTCCATTTGGAAATTTTTTTGGACATGAGAAGCCGCCCGATAAGTATCCAAACAGCGCGGCAAATCCTCTGGATGCACGCCTTCTGCCCAACCTTTGTCGAGTTCTTCCTCCAAGGTTCGCCCTCGGAAGCTCAGCCAACGCTGATTGAAGAAATGACATCGCCCATCCCGATCTGCCACCCATAACAAGACGGGGGCACTATCTGCCATCGTGCGGAAGCGTTCTTCGCTTTCCCGCAATGCCGCCTCCGTTCGCTGACGCTCTGCGAGTTCTTGTTGCAGCGTTTTAAACAGACCCGCGTTGTCAACAGCTAAAGCGGCGCGACGGGCAAGTTCGCAGGCAAAGGTCAGGTCAGCTTGACCGTAGCGACGCCCCGACTCGGCTGAGGTAAAGGTAATTGCCCCCAAGGTGCGTCCGCGAGCTACCAGGGGCACCACCATTGCCGATGTAAAGCCTATCTGTCTCAAGATTTCTAGGTGTTCGGGATCGCGAGCCGCCTCTACCAGGAGGGAGTCGGGAATCTCCGCGTATAACTCCGCCTGACCCGTGCGTAAAACGTTGGGGAGGCCATAAGCTTCATCGGGATCGGGCGGGTAGCGCTCCTGCAATTGGTAAGCCCAATCGACCTTCGATGGGTCTTGATGGACAACTGCCAGTCGGCGAATTGTTTGATTTTCGTCGAGCATATCGATAGAACACCAGTCAGCTAGCTGAGGAACTGCTAGATGAGCCAGGGTTTCTAAGGTAGTTTGATAGTCAAGGGAGCTAGTCAGGAGGGTCGTCGCTTCACCCAAAAAGTGCTGTTGTTCGTTAATTCGCTGGCGTAGCGTAGCGTGCCGATGGCTTTCGCTGATGTCCGTACCCACCCCAATCGTGCGTACTGCCTTGCCGGTTTCGTCGCACAAAACCTGACCTTTTCCAGAGATCCAGTGGATGCTACTGTCAGGCCAAACGATGCGAAATTCAAGCTCAAAATCAGTCTTCTGCTCGACTGACTGAGCGATCGCCTTTTTCAAGGAATCCCGATCCTCTGGATGCACGACTTCTAGGAAGGCGGCAAACGTACCGGCAAAAGTTCCGGGAAGTAAACCGTGCATGCGTTCTAGAGTCTCTGACCACGTCAGCTCCCCGGTGAGGATATTCCAGTCCCAGATCCCCATCCGTCCTGCCTCCAGGGACAATCGCAGTCGCTCCTCGCTCGTATGTAGCGCTGCTTGCGTTTGCTGCCGACTGGTAACATCCAGAACCAAAGATAACACTGACATCAAGCGACCCGATTCATCTAGCAAAGCAGAGTTGTACCACTCGCAGTAGACAATCGAGCCATCTTTTGTATAGTTACGGTTTTGGGACACGCTGCGCCCTTCGCTGCCTTTGAGCAACCGTCCGATCTCATCATTGACTGCTGCTACATCTTCAGGGTAGATAAATTGCCATTCCTGAGGATGTTTACCCGTTACTTCGGCGCTTCCCCATCCGAAGAGCGCTTCAGCTTCCCGCGACCACCTCGCCACTCGAAAGTTGCTGTCCCACTCGATGAGTGCTAAGGGTGAGTTTTCTAGATGGAAGTTGAGTTTTTGCAGTTCATCTCCCGATGCCGTTGGAGTTGGCTGTAAGAAGCCGCGATCGCTGAGCATTTCCTCCCAGGAGCGATCGCGGCTTCGGTCTGGCGTTTTTAGAGACATCTGAGGATAATTGCTAACAGCACTACTCAGCCTCTTTTCCAAAACGGAATTTTCGCTTGGGCTTCCCGCCTCTGGGTACTTTTTTACATTGGCGAAAGCCGCTAAAACAGCGCTCCACAGACCGAGTTTCGTGCCACCATACCAGATGCCCACCAATATGGCAGCAAAAAGTATTAGAAAAGGAGTTTCTTTTCCACCAGTTAGAATGTTTAGAATCAGTTTAATTAGCAGTGCTAGTGTCACCGCTAATAGAGCGATACCGTAACGCATTACCTGGAAGCCTACCCCTGGCAAAAGTTTCATCCTTCTAAACACAAATTGCCATAAAACCACTTTCTCAGGCATCAACCACTAGGAAGGTGATCGATTGCCTAGGGTTTTCCGCTGTGTTCAGTCGGATTGCATCCAGTATTATAGAACTCGCTCCAGAAAGTCCGCGCAATTGAGTTGGAGTTGCGATCGCGTGTCTTCGGAGCGAGGCATTAGCCTAGCGCTGGCTTGTCAATTCGCGCCAGAGTTTTTGTAGTTGCTTTTTAGTAGAATCAACCCTGACGTAGCATCAGCCATAGGGACGATTATAGAGATTCGGCATCTACAATTTGCACCGTTACTCTATCGAATCTAAATTAAGGAATCCTTACTAAAGGCTTGAATTTAAAAAAAAAGTTTAAGTTTTAACGAAAGTAAAAAAGTAAGTTTTAGTACCAATCGAAGATTTAAAACTCGCATTAGATGCAGACCAAAAGTTTTTGGATTGGTACTTTTGTACGCCTAAGCAAGGATGGTTTTGTTTATCGCAGTTCTCTCTTGAGTGCAAGAAGGAACCTCACCCCCAGCCCCTCGACCTTCACGGAGAGGGGAGAAGATTGAACGCCTCTGGGATGTTTAGACGCGCTTTCAACCGCCAGCTTAAGACGGGTGCCTGAGATGAGTTTAGGTACTCAGAACCGATTTCGACCAGGTAAAGCGAAAGGTTGCTCCTTTGCCTGCTTGAGATTCTACCCAGATGGCTCCTCCTTGGGTTTCAACAATTTTTTTGACCAGGGTTAGACCGATGCCCGTGTTTTCGACGATATCGCGAGCTTGTAAAGTCTCAAAGATGGCAAAAACTTTCTCGTGATATTCGGAGGCAATTCCTGGCCCGTTATCTGCCACGGCAAACTCATAAAAGTTGCTTTGGTCTTGAACAGATATTGTCACTTGTCCCTCTGCTTGGGGGTTGTGTTTAATCGCGTTGCTAATCAGATTGGCAAACACCTGTTGTAGGGGCAAGCGTTCGGTGCGTAGGGTAGGCATTCCAGGGTTTACGGCGATGGTAAAAGCCGGTGGCGGTGCGAGGGTGTCAATGACCTCTGCGAGAAGTTTTTCCACATCCACCCATTCCACAGACGCCTTTATGCGCCCAACGCGGGAATATTGAAGGACGCCATTGATCAGCGCTTCCATACGATGGACGCGCGATCGCATTAAGTCTAAATTGTGCCTAGTTTCTTCAGTCAGGTGGTCGGAGATGTCTTCTTCAATCCAAGTGGAGAGATTAGCGATCGCTCTCAGCGGTGCTTTGAGGTCGTGGGAGACAATATAGGCAAACTGATCGAGTTCTTGGTTGCGTTTCTCTAGAGCAATATTGGTTTGGGCAAGGATGGCGCTTAAGCGGGCTAATTCCCCTGCACGCGATCGCAAATCTTCTTCTGCTTGTTTGCGTTCGGTGATGTCGCTGTTGATTTCCAGGGTCGCTAAGGGTTCGCCCTCATCGTCTGTCTGCAATGTCCATCGGCTAGAAACCCGAATCTGCGTACCATCGCGCTTGATGTCGAGCAGTTCACCTTTCCAGTAACCGTCGTGAAGAAACATTTCGTCGATTTCTTCGATATTAGGGGGAAATTCGGTTCTCAAGAGTTCGTGGGCGTATTGACCGAGGGCTTCTTTCTTTGTCCAACCGTACAGCCGTTCTGCCCCCAGATTCCAATAAGTAATCCGATCGTCGCGATCGCGCACCAAAATCGCGTCATTTGCCAGATCCAGCAATGTCGCTTGTTTTCGCAGCATTTCCTCAGCTTGCTGGCGATCCGTAATGTCCCGCATAATCCCAATCAGCAAGCGCTGATTGTAAGAATGTATCTCGCTAAACGCTAACTCCATTGGGAACGTGGTGCCATTCTTGCGGCGTCCTACCGTTTCTTGCAGTTGCCGCATTTTGACTGGGTTGTTGCCCACAAAGTGGTTGAGCGCCTGGATGCTATCACCGCTGAAGGGCTGCGCCACCAAGAGTTTCAGGTTTTTGCCAATCGCTTCGGCGGGTTCGTACCCAAACATCAAGGTAGCAGCTTGATTAAAAGACTCAATATGACCTTGATCGTTGATAGTGATAATCCCATCTACCACATTGTCTAAAATGGCGCGGATGCGAATGTTACTTTCGCGCAAACCCGTTTGTTGTCCTGCCAGTTCCCGGTCGAGCTGATCGAACAGATACACCGCTGCTAGCGATCCCAGAAGACCGAGTGTTGCTGTGGCGCTGAGTACGCCAATGGTAATTCGCTGCTGATGCTTTAAGTCTCGGCTGCGCTGGTCAAGCAAACGAGCTTCCTCGGCGGAGAACAGGGCAATTTGCCGACGAATGGCATCCATCGTGGTTTTGGCTTGAGGCTCCAATCGGAAACTGCCAGCATTTCCCTGCTTGACGACTTTTATCCGAGCCACATTCTGGTTCATTATGCTGACTTTTTGCCGTACCAGCTTTTGAAGCTGCTGGACTCGTTGCAGCTGTTGCGGCTTATCTTTGACGGAATTATCCAGTTCTTGGAGGAATTGAGGAATGCTTGCGATCGCTGCGTTATAAGGTTCTAGATATTCCGGGCGGTAAGTTAAGGCATAACCCCGAACCCCTGTTTCGGCATCCACTATCGCTGTGAGCAAGCGATTGGCTTGTAATAGCACCTTCTGCGTTTTGTCAACATAATTTTGCGCCGTTGCAGTACTGCGTTGCAGCCCAGCAAATACCACCACCGACGTTAAAAGACACATGATCGGGATGGCGATGATCAGGGCACCCCGCCGACGCACGGGAAGATCGGACCAAAGAAGGTGTAGGTATTGAGTTCCAGAAGGAGCCATTGCAAGCTTTGACTTTTAGCTTAAGCTTTTAGCTTAACTAACTTGGGTGCTGTCCCAGTGAAAGTGTAGATTGTGGCTGATAACGAATGGGTGGCTACTGATGAAGAAAGCGATCGCCCAACTTGCCAAGTCCAAAGCCGACGCAATCCGGTTCTGTAACAGGTACAGTCCTGGGATCGGGGTGTAACTGAACGAGCTATCTATGCTCGCTGCTTCGGCTCTAGACGGTTTGGCAAAGAGATTCCTTTAAAGAATTCTCCAGCCCGGATGATTCTCATGCTGCCAACCCGGTATACTCATACCAGCGGTAGTTGAACTCTGGGCTGCTCGTGCTGCCATTGGCAAGTAAAAATCTGAGATTCTGCTGTCTGCCACGTCTGGTGATGTTGAGCAAGGCATTTTCCCAGTTCAGCCACCTGACTCAACCAGAGAAACCGCCTTGTGCGCTCCAGCAGAAAGGTAAAATCCAGATGGTTAGTGGTTTGTTGCAGTTATCGATCGTACACTCGTACTAAAATTGACCAATTGCCAAACTGTCCCCTTTAAAAGACTGCCGCGCTCAAGCTTTGGTTTATGGTTAGGTTTGCCATGTCCCCGCCAGTAAAAATATCACCTCAAACAGATGAGGAGGGTATAAATTACTAATACTAGAACACGCAAAGAATGGCAGTAGATTGACGACTGCAAACTCTTTAGGAAATCTTTATTTTTAGAAAGTCCATAGAATTGCAAAGTGTGGAAGAGAAGATGAGTCAAATTCGCGTCGCTTTAATTGAAGACCACGACCTGACTAGGGTCGGCATCCGGACAGCGCTGCAACAGCGCGGGGAAATTGAATTTGTAGGTGAAGCCGCCAATGCCACTGAAGGTCTGAAATTACTGGAAACGACCAAGCCAGATGTGGCGATTGTCGATATTGGCCTGCCCGATATGGACGGAATTGAATTGACGAGGACGTTTAGGGAATGGCAGGTGGCTTCGGAGGATGGGGGTCATACCAAGATACTGGTGTTGACTTTACAAGATGACGAAGAAGCAGTATTGGCGGCATTTGCAGCAGGTGCAGATTCCTACTGCATGAAAAACATTAGTTTTGATAAGTTGCTCGAAGCGCTGCAAGTGACGCACGAAGGCAACGGCTGGATCGACCCAGCGATCGCCCGGATTGTCTTGCAGCAGACTCGATCTAGTCAGACAGGATTGGATCAAGCAGCCATATCCAAAACGGTGATTATCAATGCCACCGAACCGGAATACAGCCAGCTAATTGAAGCTTATCCGCTGACGGAACGGGAATTAGAAGTTTTGCAGCTGATTGTTGAAGGGTGCAGCAATGCCGCGATCGCGGAAAAGCTCTACATCACTGTCGGAACTGTCAAAACCCACGTCCGGAATATTTTGAACAAGCTGTGTGCCGATGACCGCACCCAAGCGGCGGTGCGTGCTCTACGCTCTGGCTTAGTCGGATAAATACCTTTGCTTGTGGAGGATCGGGCGCTCGGTATGAGTTGACTTCTGCTTGGCTTGACATCGGTGAACCCTCTGTAGCTGCCACAACCTGGCAGCTATGCTCGCCTCTATATCCTGGCAGCGGTATTTAACCCGTAGTCAGTTGGTCGAGTAACAAACCTTAGTCAATGGGCGTCTCAGAATGCCCTCAAAGCTGTTATTCTATCGAATCATCAATCAGCAGCATCACGAGAAATAAAAGCGAGAACCGGATTTTGCTCCGGGAATGCGATATGCAGGCAAGGGATGAGGAGTGAAAATCCCCTCAAGCTGTCGATGATCTAATTAAGCGGGAAGCGGAGTGTGCCGATGAGTCAGGCAGAAGGGAGCAAACTCAAACTGATGGTGGTTGATGACGAGCATGACAACCTAGATTTACTTTATCGGACATTTCGGCGAGATTTTCGCGTCTTCAAAGCCGACAGTGCCTTCAGCGCCATTCAAGTTTTGGACACGGAAGGGGAAATGGCTGTGATTATTTCTGACCAGCGCATGCCCCAAATGAATGGAACCGAATTTTTAAGTAAAACAGTTGAGCGCTTTCCCGATACCATCCGGATTCTCCTAACCGGCTACACGGATGTCGAAGATTTAGTCGATGCGATTAACTCCGGTCAGGTGTTTAAGTACATCACCAAACCCTGGAACCCGGAGAACTTAAAAGCAGTGGTTCAACAAGCCGCGGAAACTTACCGCGTGCTGAAACAAAGGACGAACGAACTGCGCCGCGCCTTGCGCCGAGAAGAACTCTTGAATGCGGTGACAACGGCAATTCGGGAGTCGCTAGATTACCAGAGTATGCTGCAAACCGTTGCCAATACCATTGGGCAAGCTTTTGAAGCGAGTTATTGCGTTCTGCGACCCGTAGAGAGCGATCGCTTGACCAGCGAAATTTTTTTCTATCCAACTCCAAATGAGCCGAGCGAGGATACAGAACCCCCAGTACCGGAACACGACTCAGACTCCTTACTCCAAGCAGCCCTGGAAAGTCGTAAGATCCAACTTGCCCAAGGCGAACAAGAAGGAAGGCGTTCCACTCAGTTAGGAGTGCCGCTGATCTTCCAGCAGCAGGTCTTAGCGGTTCTCTGCCTCTATCAAGAAAATAGCGATCGCCTCTGGGCACCCGACGAAGTTCAGCTGATAGAAGGCGTCGCCGAACAAGCCGCTTTGGCGCTTTCTCAGGCGAAACTCTACCAGCGCACGCAGCAGCAAGCTCAGCAAATGCGTGCCGAACTAGAAGTCGCTCGTCAAATTCAAAATAACCTCCTCCGCCAAAGTTGGCCTGAAGTAGAAGGGATGCAGGTGCAAGCCTGCTGCGTCGCCGCTAGAGAAGTGGGGGGTGATTTTTTTGAAGTGTACGTCCATCCCCAAGGCGATGTTTGGCTGGCAGTGGGAGATGTCTCTGGGAAAGGCGTCCCAGCGGCTCTATTTATGGCAAGTGCAATTTCTATTCTGCGCCGGGAACTCGCTCAGGAAATTTCTCCGGAGCCAGATGTCGTCATGCGGAATCTTAACAGCATTATGTCCAACGATCTCGTCAGCACCAACTGCTTTATCACGATGGTGCTGGCTCGTTATACCCCAGCCACTCAAGAGCTGGTATATGCCAACGCCGGTCACATCTATCCCTTAGTCTGGTCTAATCGGGAAGTCGTGCAACAAAGAGCGGCACCTACTTCAGACTCGGCGCTGGAACCAAATTTCCTCAAGACTCGCGGCATCCCTTTGGGAATTTTACCCATCTGGAAAGCTAAGCAGGGGCAACTGACCTTAAATTCAGGTGAAATTCTGCTACTGACGAGTGACGGGATTACCGAGGCGACTGTCACCCAAGAAAGTAGCCTTCGACATACTGCTTCGGAGATCGCGCCGACGGCAGAAGTTACCACTGGCAGCTTTGAAGGTACGAGTAGTATGCTGACACAAGATGGGCTTTGGAAACTTGTATGCCTTGAGCCAGTACCTTTCGATTTGAATAACTTACTCGCGCGGATTCGAGAACACACCAATAACGTTCAGGAAGACGACCAAACTATACTCTCTCTGGAGGTTCTTTAAGTACATGAAAACGGAGCTGCACATACCAAGTGATTTGAAGTTTTTAACAATTGTTGAAAGCTGGCTACTGGGATGTTTGGAAGTCGAACTGACCGACTCGGTGGATTGGCCTCGTCAATCGAATCGCTTGCGATTGGCTTTGGTGGAAGCCTACTCGAATGTGGTGCGTCATGCTCATAAGGAGCAACCAAATTTGCCCGTGCTAATTCGCCTAGAACTAAAAAATCGGGATATTGCTCTCGAAATTTGGGATCACGGTCAGGGATTTGACTTATCAACTTATCTCCCGCCTACCCCGAATGATAAACAGGAAAGCGGTTATGGGTGGCTGATTATGAATAGGTTAATGGATCGAGTAGAGTATCGCTTACAAGTAAACGGTCGTAACTGTTTGAAGTTAGAAGCGAGTTTGCCAGAAGCGACAAAAGCATAGCATCGTGGGATTGATGGTTTTTTATGCCATCAGGGTGCCCAAAAAATAGACAAAATTAGGAACCAAAGAGAGCTTTTAACCGGGTATTTTCTGACCTCATGAGCTGGATAGCCTGAGGTTTTTTAATAGGAACCAGCACATGGATCTAGGCGAGCCGGGTCAATGGAGTGGCATCGCCTCTTTTTGTTAAAAAAAGTAAAGCGAATAGCGATCGTTTTACAGGAAATTTATAAGTTTCACAAAGAAGAGTTGACTTATAAAATGACTCGATCCCAGGTTTAACCTGGGATCGAGGTAAAAATCCTTATCTAAGCGCGTAATCAACGGCGTAAGTTCAGTAACTCTTGGGGAGATGCTAATAGTTTGATCCGGGTAAAAATAATTTGACGCTGTGGATTGAGGATAAATATCCAGGAGACATTGACGCCAAAAACGGGAGTTTGTACCTTACCACCAACCTGAATCTGCGTGTTGCCGTCTTCTAGGGTTTCGGAAATTCCTTCACGGGGGGAGAGAGTCATCCCCTTGGCTTCTGCTTGCAGGTAAGATGCGATCGCATCATGTCCCACAATCGGCGACTCAAATGGGGGATTCATTTCCCCATCCTCTGCAAACAAAGCAGCAGTTGCTTCAAAGTCTCCTGCATTCATCGTTTCAAAATAGCGCAGCACGACAGGCTCTGTTATTCCGGCAATTGTCAGCTCAGTGGTAAATTCAGATTCCGAAGTTAAAACTAGATCGTCAGCTGGTGTCATGGCATTTCCTACAAACCACACCGATCAGTATTAAACAAAACAGCAGGTTCGCACCTGCGCTTCTGGAGGGATTGTTCAGAACTTTCCTGCTTTTGCATCTGTGTTGCTGCGGTTTCAACCGCTAGGTGCAAAACCGAAATCCGAGAAACTATAATGATTCGAGAATGATTCGAGTCAGATGCGATCGCTATCGTTGCCAGTGAAAGTACCCGTCAGTAGTCGCGAAGTGAAGCAAAAAGCCTTGGAGTTGGGATTCCACAAGGCAGGAATCGCGGCTGTAGATGGAGCAGAGATGGAAGTACAGCGGTTGCAGGCATGGCTGGCACAAGGCTATCAGGCGGACATGGAATGGATGGCGAATCCTAAGCGGCAAGATATCCATCTAGTCATGCCAGAAGTGCGATCGCTAATTTGTGTGGCCCTCAACTATTACACGCCTCACCAGCGTCCCGAAGGTAAGGAATACGCCAAAATCTCCCGCTATGGCTGGGGAAGGGATTATCACAAGATCCTGCATAAAAAGCTGAAAGCACTCACCACTTGGCTGCAAGAGCAGGGAGAAGGCATCTCTGCGCGTTACTATGCTGATACTGGCCCCGTACAAGATAAAGTATGGGCACAGCAAGCTGGAATTGGTTGGATTGCCAAGAATGGAAATGTCATTACGCGCGAGTATGGTTCTTGGGTATTTTTAGGGGAAGTATTGACCAACCTCGACTTAACGCCTGACTTGCCCCATACTGAACACTGTGGCACTTGCACTCGTTGTATCGATGCTTGTCCCACGGGTGCAATTACCCAGCCCTTTGTCATAGACGCTAATCGGTGCATCGCTTACCACACAATTGAGAATCGGGCTGAAAAGTTACCAGACGCGCTAAGCGAAGCGAAACCGTTAGCGAAGCAGGACGGAGTGGCAGCGATCGCATCTCCTCTGCAAGGCTGGGTTGCTGGTTGCGATATCTGCCAGGATGTTTGCCCTTGGAATCAGCGTTTTGCTCAGCCTACGGATGTTGCCGATTTTCAGCCGTATTCTGGAAATGTAGCTCCCCTTCTAAGCGAATTAGCGGAAATTTCCGATGAAGAGTGGGATCGTCGATTTCCCGCCTCAGCGCTGCGGCGGATCAAACCAGAGATGTTGCGGCGCAATGCTAGGGCAAATTTGGAAGCAAAAGCACCACTCGACGTATGACATAGCGCCAGCAAGTAGGCACTACACAAGACAAAATTCAGCCCAAGTTGAGATACACCCAAAACAATGACCGTAAAAGTCATAATTTTTGATTTCGATGGCACAATTGCTGATAGCCTTGATGCCGTCGTGAATATTACTAATCGTTTAGCCGTAGAATTCGGGCATCAGCCAGTCAGTCTAGAAGATATCGAAAAGATTAAAAATTTAAGTTCTAGCCAAATTATTAAATTTTCTGGGGTTTCTATCTTTAAGTTACCCTTTCTACTTAGGAAAGTTAGAACAAGATTACATAATCAGGTTCAAGATTTAAAACCTTTTCCAGGGATTAAAGAAACTTTTACAGAGTTGAAAAATCTGGGGTACCGATTAGGGATTATAACATCTAATTCCAAGGAAAATGTTTCGATTTTTTTGAAACAGAATGATTTTATAGACTTATTTGATTTTATTTATTCAGCCCCAACGATTTTTGGAAAACACAAAGTAATTAATAGTTTTTCTAAAAAACAAGATATGCAAATTAATGAGATGGTTTATGTTGGAGATGAAACAAGAGATATCGAAGCGGCAAGAAAAAGCCGGATAAAAGTAATTTCAGTTAGTTGGGGT
This sequence comes from Trichocoleus sp. AS-A1, assembly GCF_039962015.1. Classification (NCBI taxonomy): domain Bacteria; kingdom Bacillati; phylum Cyanobacteriota; class Cyanophyceae; order Leptolyngbyales; family Trichocoleusaceae; genus Trichocoleus; species Trichocoleus sp. AS-A1. The sequence continues at coordinate 49,671 of NZ_JAMPKG010000040.1, forward strand.
TTTAATTCAAAAGAAGTTTTAGCCAAACATCACCCAGATTTTTTGATTGACAAACCTAGCGAACTATTAGAAGTGATAGGAAGTTTACAAAAACAGCCAGTGTAAAGATGGAAGCCGCTTTCTAAAGTTAATTGAAAGAATACGCGAGCGTGCTGCCATAGCTCAGATAACTACTGACTAGCCTATGACTTTACAGATAGCTTTGAGAACTTGTAGTAATTGGGTTAAACGCTCAGAATCAATCAAGTTCAACTCTGGCATTAGCAGATAAGTCGGGGGATTTCCCCGCTGAATATACACTAATTGATATCGCAGCCCGTTTGTCGTTAATCCCCAAACGGATGTTTGATGTTCTAAACTTTTATGGGCATAGGTAAGGAGTTGAGGAAGACCCGTGAAAGATTCAACCTGACTGTTTTTAGCTTCAATGACCAAAACCCAAAAAGACACGTTAGCTGTTGTCTGGTGAGTTTTCTTGACGGCTAAAATATCCAACCGTCCTGTAATGATGGTGTCTTCATCTGTGATATTGATATCTGCGATACCCAGGGTAAGCGCATCTAAATTCGGGTGTAAATATGATACTAGAGAGATGCAATCTACCTCGAAGGGTGAGGCGGTTTCATGACAAAAAACTTAGACTCAACTACACCAGGTGA